>JAERMO010000039.1 GCA_016844465.1 Nitrosarchaeum sp.
CATGCAGAATTTGATGTATATGCAAGTGAATTTCCAAAAAGCATCTCAAAAGAAATTAATTTAAAAAACAAAGAGGGCGCAATTGAAAACGCAGAAAAAATACTTGGCAGAGTCAAAGAAATTTTTGCAATAGTTGCAGTATCACCACGTGCTGCAGGATTAGAACAGAAAAAGCCATATATTTTTGAAGCGTTAGTTAGTGGCGGAGACATTAAAAAACAATTTGCACATGTCAAAGAATTATTAGGAAAAGAAATCAGAATTGATCAAATTTTTGAAACGGGTGCAACGATAGATGTTGCCGCAATTACAAAAGGGAAAGGTTGGCAAGGAGTCATACAAAGGTTTGGAGTAAAGAAAAAACAACATAAATCTAGAAAAACTGTGAGAGAAGTTGCTTCACTAGGTCCAATTTCTCCGGCAAGTGTCATGTATTCAGTACCAAGAGCAGGGCAGATGGGATTCCATCAGAGAACTGAGTACGATAAAAGAATTATGGTAATGGGCAATACAGAAAATAACAAAATCAAAATAAATCCAGATGGAGGATACAAACATTTTGGGTTAGTAAAAGGAGATTTCATAATTCTAAAAGGTTCAGTACCTGGAACATATAGAAGATTAATCAAATTAAGAAGTCAGATCAGAAACGCGCCAATAAAAATTACTAAACCAAACATCTTGGAGGTGGTAGTATAATGAAAACAACATGTTTTACAATTACAGGGATTAAAGATGGTGAATTAGAATTACCACTTGTGTTTTCAACTCCATTTAGAGCAGAGTTAATCCATAAGGCTTTCACTAATCTCACTTCACATAAATTTCAACGTCAAGGAAGACATCCTACTGCAGGTATGGATGTCGTAGCAAGATCAAATGATCCACCAACAGGTCAACATACGGCACGTATTGCAAAAATGAAAGGTGGTGGTGGGGGAAGACAAGGTCAAGCTGGTGGCGTCGCCTCAGTAAGAGGTGGAAGACAGGCCCATCCTCCAATTGTAGATAGAGTGATTTTCAAGAAATTAAACAAAAAAGAAAATAAATTAGCATTATGTTCTGCAATAGCTGCTACGTCCTCAAAAGATTTGATACAATCAAGAGGACATAAAGTAGAGGGAATTGAATCATTTCCAATTATAATATCAAACGATATCGAATCAATTTCAAAAGCAAGTCAAATTTCAAAAATACTGAAAGATCTTAAACTAATGAAAGATGTAGAAAGACTAGTGACTAGAAAACCACGAACAGGAAAGGCGTCACTTAGAGGCAGAAGTAAAAAAGTTGGAAAGAGCGTGTTGTTCGTTACCAAAGATTCATCCAACATGAGTAAAGCATGTGGAGCATTACCTGGAGTTGAAGTGAGAGCAGTAAAAGACTTGAGTGTATTAGACTTAGCGCCAGGCTCAGATCCTATTAGATTAACGGTGTATTCAAAAGCAGCAATAGAAGAAATCGCCAAGATAAAATCGACCCATCTTGAATTAATGGTGAAAACAAAATGAATGTAGAACAAGCAAGTAGAATTATTTTGAAACCATATATTACTGAAAAAACATTTGCGATGATTGAAAATGAAAGCAAAATTTGTTTTATTGTAGATAAGGCAGCAACTAAACCACAAATAATAGAAGCTGTAGGAACATTATATAATCAAAAAGCCACTTGTGTAAACACCGCAAGAACAATTTACGGTAAAAAAGCATTTGTACAGTTTGAAACCACAGAAAAGGCTAGAGATTTAGCTACAAAGATAGGAATGCTATAATATGGACACTCGAACTTCAAAATCACTAACAAAGGAGAAATAAAATGGTTAAAGAATTTCTATATCGAGGATTATCAAAAGAGGATCTAGACGGCATGTCATTAGAGAAGCTATTTGTAATATTTAATTCGAGACAAAGACGATCACTCACCAGAGGAATTACAGATGATAAGAGAAAATTGATCGAAGAGATAAAATCTGCAAAAGCAGGGAAAATAAAAAATCCGATAAAAACACATTCACGGGATTTAATTATTTTGCCATATATGGTAGGTATTTCAGTAAATGTTTTCTCAGGAAAGGAATTCAATCCAGTTCTAATAAAGACTGAGATGATTGGCCACTATCTGGGCGAATATGTGATTACAAACAAAAGAGTTCAACACGGTGCACCTGGTGTCGGAGCATCAAGATCAAGTCTCTACGTACCGCTAAAGTGATTATTATGGGCAGATTCAAATACGCATTTCAAAATTTTGATGCAACAAAGCATGTTCGCTCGTCACTAAGGGAGAAGGACATTTCACACAAACATGCTCGTGAAGTGGCTGTTGCAATAAAGGGGCTTTCGATTGAAAGAGCTCGAGATTACTTGCAAGCAGTAGTCAACAAAGAAAGAGCAATTGCATTTAGAAGATTCAATAATCAGGTGGGGCACAGATCAGATCCTGGAATGATGTCTGGACGATATCCCCAAAAAACAGTTAAAGAATTTATCAAAGTTCTTGACAACTTGGAATCAAATGCAGAATACAAAGGAATGGATTTAGATAGATTAAAAATTATAAATGCCACAGTTCACAAGGGAGTTATCGTAAAAAGATTTATTCCAAGAGCAATGGGAAGAGCTACTCCAAAAAATAACGTATTAACACACGTAGAATTGGTGGCACAGGAGATTTAACATGTCAGCAGTAAAAAATGTAATTAAAGACAACTACAACATGATGCTTCTAAAAGATTTTCTAAGAGTTGCAATTAAAGATGCAGGATTTTCACATGCAGAAATTTCAAAAACACCTACTGGAACAAGAGTGGCTCTTCATGTAACACGTCCTGGAATAGTCATCGGAAGAAAGGGTTCTGGAATTAGAGACCTAACAGACAAACTTGCTGCAGACTTTGGATTAAAAAACCCCCAGATATCGGTGGTAGAAATTGACAAACCTGAACTGTCTCCAAGTGTCATGTGTAATAGAATGGCATCACACTTAGAGCGTGGAACAGCGTTTAGAAGAGCTACCATGTGGACATTAAAACAAATCATGGAAAATGGTGCGATGGGTGTTCAAATAACAATTTCAGGAAAATTACGAGGAGATCGTTCTGCATTTGAGAAACATAGTCTTGGAATTCTACCGAGAGCAGGACATCATGCGGAAGTAATTGTAGATGAAGACATTGCGCATGTCAAAACCGCGATGGGGTTAATAGGAATAAGAATAAGAATTGCAAGAAACGAAAAATATGTTCCAGAATTTGAATTTAAAACTCAAAAACCAAAGAAACCAAAACAAATTAAAGATGTAGGTACTGGAAAAATGAGAGACGAGACAGAGGTAGAACGTAAGGCAAGAACAGAATCAGAACAAATTGCAATAGAAGAAGAAAAAATGAAAGAACTTGAAACACTCGAAGAAGAAGAGGCGAAGTTATTGTAATGACCAGATTAAGCATGAAAACTATTCGAGAGCTAAATGAGAAGGATATTAAAAGTAAAATTCAGGAAACACGAAGTGAACTTGCAAAATTAAGAGTCGATGGATCAAAAGGAACGTTAAGAAAAGAAAGTGGAAAGCTTAAACCACTTAGACACGATATTGCAAGAATGATGACCAGATTGAACGAGATGAAAACAAAATGATTACAGCGGAAAACATCGTAGCACATGAATTAATTGGATTACGTACAGAAATTATTGAATCAACAAATTCACAAATCATAGGATTAAATGGAACAATAATAAATGAAACAAAATCCATGATCACAATTAGTACTATTAATGGAACTAAAATGATTCCAAAATCCAACAGTAGTTGGAAATTCTTAGTTGAGAATAAAGAAATTATTCTAAATGGTTCAAAAATTGCAAAAAGGCCTTTTGACAGAATAGGAGGAAAAACATGACTATAAACATCGGGTTGAAGGTAAGAGAACCAATTAGAGAATGTACAGATGAACATTGTCCATTCCATGGAAATTTATCAGTGAGAGGAAAACTATTTGACGGTAAAGTTACTAGCAATAAAGCAAAACAGACAATCACATTACAAAAAGAAGCGCTAATTTACTATATTAAATTCAAAAGATATGCAAGGAGTAAAAATACAATTCATGCGCATGTGCCGGAATGTATTGATGTTCAAACAGGGGATCACGTATTGACTGCAGAATGCAGACCAATATCAAAATCAGTATCATATGTTGTTGTAGAGGTAAAAGCATAATGGCAAAACAAGCAGGAAAAGGAGTGGCAGAATTCCGCCCTTACGTCACAAGAGCAATCCCTATTGGTGCACGAGTAGTGTGTGCAGATAATACAGGTGCAAAAATTTTAGAAATAGTAATGGTACAAAGACATAAAACTAGACATGCACAATTAGCGGCTGCTGCAGTTGGAGATTTTTGTAATGTTGTTGTAAAAAAAGGTCCTGCTGAATTAAGAAAACAGGTATATGGTGCAGTGATAATTAGACAGAAATATGCAGTTCGTAGATTAAATGGTGTAAGAGTGTGCTTTGAAGACAATGCAGCAGTTCTGATTACTCCTGAAGGAGAAGTCAAAGGTACAGACATCAAAGGACCGGTCGCAGCAGAGGCTTCAGAAAAATGGCCAAGAATAGCTAATTTAGCATCAATGGTGGTATGATATGAAACCGACAAAAATGCGAAACCGGTTGATTTATCATCCAACATTTAATACAAAAAGTAAACAGTTAGGCAGTCATCTATCAAAAGAACTTCAAAAAAAATATGCTAAAAAGAGTGTCAGAGTTATAGAAGGAGATACTGTAAAAATTGTCAGGGGTGAATTCAAGGGAGTTGATGGTAAAATATCTAAAGTATCGACACAGAAGAGTAGTGTCGCCATAGAAGGTATAAAAAAAGAGAAAACTAAGGGCGATAAATTTGATGTATATATTCATGCCTCAAATCTTCTAGTTACCAGCCTAAACACAGAGGACAAATGGAGAATCGCAAAACTTGAAGGAAAAACACCAAGTGAGAAACCAAAAAAAATCTCAGAAAAATTAGTAAAAAAAGAAAATACATCCAAAGAAACAAAAGAGGTAAAAACTCAAAAAAAGGAAGTTAAAAAATAATGGTAAGCATATCTGGAAGTAAAAAACTCAAAAGACAAATGGCCCCCCAATTTTGGGGAATTACAAGAAAAGATAAGAGGTTTGTAATTACTGTAAGGCCTGGTCCACACTCAAAAGAGTATTCAATACCGACTGCAGTATTTCTCAGAGATGTATTAAAATTGGTAACTACGTTAAGAGAAGCAAAAGCAGCAATTTATGCAGGAAAAGTAAAGATTGACGGAGTTGTTAGGAAATCACTTCATCATGCAATAGGATTGATGGATGTAGTGGAATTAGAAAATGTACCTGAAGTATATCGTCTAGTTCCAATGGAAGGAAAACTTCTAAAACCACTAAAAATTAACGAGTCAGAGAAAGCAAAAAAACTAGTTAGGGTTAAAAGTAAAACAACTATTAGTAAAGGTAAAACACAAATAGGATTTCATGATGGCCGTTCAACAATTTCAGATATCAAAGTAACTGTTGGGGATACTTGTTTGATACAAATTCCAGAACAAAAAATACTTGAAGTTATAAAATTAGAAAAAGGTTCTCAAGTTTTGGTAACCCGTGGAATTAATGCAGGTCAAATAGGTAAAATTGAATCAATGGAGGAGGGAACGTTCATTCTACCTAGACGTGCAGTATTGATTTTAGGTGAAAGAAAAATTGAAATTCCAACAGACATCATTATGGCAATAGGAAAAGAAACGCCAGTAATTCAAATAAAGTGATAATATGGCCCAAATAACCAAATCCCCGATGAAAAAAATATCGTTAGAAAAAGTGGTACTAAATATGGGATTAGGTAAATCGGGAGATGTGATTGAAGTAGCAAAAAAAGCAATAGATCATATTTCTGGTAAAAAATCATGTTCGCGGGAAGCAAAAGAGACGCAAAGAGAATGGGGAGTAAGGCAGGGTGAACCAATAGGAGTTGCAGTCACAGTTAGAGGACAGGATGCAAGAGAATTACTGAAACGATTATTGGAATCAAAAGGAAATCAAATTAACGGCAAGTCTTTTGATGATTTTGGAAATTTCTCATTTGGAATTAAGGAACATATCGACATTCCAGGTGTAAAATATGATCCTCAGGTTGGAATTTTAGGCCTTGGAATTTCGGTAACTTTAGCAAGGCCAGGGTATGGAATTAGAAAAAGAAGCAAGCATAAAGCGAGAATTGGAAAATCACATACAATAAAAAATCAAGAAGCAAAGGATTATCTAGTTAGTGAGTTTGGAGTGACGGTAGTATAATGGCAAAAGACAGATCATATGAAGCAACGGGAAGAAAGAAGCATGACTTTGGTAGAGGCTCTAAATGGTGTAAGCGGTGTGGAGACTATACAGCTGTAATTCAAAAATATAATCTGATGATTTGTAGACGATGTTTCAGAGAAGTAGCAACATCTTTAGGATTTAGGAAGAATATGTGATATAGATGCCAGCACAGAATGTTTTAGCAAATTTATTCGTCACATTATACAATAATGAAGCCCGCAGAAAAAGTGATTGTATTATTCTTCCAACTTCAAAATTAGGAATTGAGGTTTTAAAAACTCTTCAAAAAGATGGCTACATCGGCAAATTTGAATATATTGATGATAGTAGAGGAGGTAAATTCAAGATTCACTTATTGGCAAAAATTACAAAATGTGGAGCAATTTCGCCAAGATTTAAAGTAAAAAATGATGAATTTAATGACTGGGAACAACAATACTTGCCGGCCTATAATAGAGGAATGTTGTTAGTAACAACAAATCAAGGAGTCATGTCACATCACGAAGCTATAAACAAAAGATTGGGAGGATTTTTGATAGGATATGTCTACTGAACAAATAGAAAAATTTAAAGAAGTGATAGAAATTCCAATTGGAGTTAATGTAACATTAAAGAAACACATGTTGCATTTTCAAGGCCCGTTAGGTAAAACATACAAGAATTTTAGAAAAATACCAGTCAATATTGAAATCACAGATGGAAAAATAATACTAAAATCGCAGGGTTATAGAAAGAGGGATTATTCAATATTGCATACAGCACGCTCAATTATAAGAAATATTTGTGAGGGACTAATCATAGGATATACAATTAAAATGAAGATAGTGTTTGCACATTTTCCAATCACAGTTAAAGTTCAAGACAAAACGGTTTTAATTGAAAATTTTCAAGGAGAACGATCTGCAAGAGTTTCAAGAATAATTGGAAATACAAAAGTATTTCCAAAAGGTGAAGATGTAATATTAACAGGTGAGGTTTGGAACGACGTCACACAGACTGCAGCAAATATAGAGTTACGTAGTAAAGTAAAGGATAAAGATCACAGAGTCTTCTTAGATGGCGTCTATGTATATGAAAAGAAAAAAGGATTAGAAAAGTAAAAATTGATTTCTGCAAATATTATTTTACATGACTCTCGATTCTGAATTTTCAAAGCAAACATCATCCCTTATCGAACAAACCCTTGAATTGTATAAAAGTGCTGGCGCATCACCAAGAGTAGGCCAATTGTGGAATTGTCAAAATGTAGGTGATTTTCTTTGTGGTTTTTTTGTTGGTGAAATGGTCGGTTCTGCTTTAAGTGCATTTCAAATTGTACATAAACGTGAACCAACCGCAAAAGAACATATGGAAATAATTGAATTAGTAGAAAGTTATTCAATAGACATCAAAGAATTTTTTGCTAAATTTAACTAAGAACATTCATTGTGGAGCAATATAATCAATAGGCGCAAGGATTAAATCGCTTTTATTAAGGTAAAAACTTGTGCCTCCCTAGCTCAGCGTGGTAGAGCATCCGACTGTTAATCGGATGGTCATCAGTTCAAGTCTGATGGGAGGCGCGTTTTATTGCTAATCTCGAATTCCGAGATATTTATTTTTGACAATCTGGAAATATTTACCATAAATCTAAAACCATATTTCAAATTTCGAGTTTTGAAATATTGATCGATTGAAACAATTTAGTGTACTCTATTAGACAGGATAGATCTAATAGTTGATCGGATACAATCTATGATGCAGGAGGATTACATTGGTCAGAACTAGGAGGGCCAACAGATACTGTGTAGATTGTGGTGCAAGATTGGTGTATTATCCAAGATTATCTAATCCCAAAGCCCCAAACGAGCATCGAGTTTTAGTCTACGCATGTCCAGATTGTACGGATGACTTTGAAAAACCAAAGATGTTTTCAATTAGGCGCAATCAAGTGGATGATCCACTGGAAACAGTAGAAATTGAAATTACACAGATTCAAAAAAAATCTTAATATGAACAAAAGTTATAGAAAATTTAACCAAGTTTAATTCAAAATAAAATCTAAGAAAGCCCAGTGATCTACAGATACACTGTAATCTATCACTCGGTTAACTATGCGTGCATATCGTGGTTTTTTATACATGGTGATCTAGACAAGTCAGCAAACTCTGAGCATAGAAATTATACCAATAATAAGAATTTTTATCTGTATTAGGACGCCAATATGAATTATAAAAATAATCCAATATTTCAAGAGAAGTACGGAATCATGAAGTTCCTCAAAATATGTTGACGAAGGGTATTGTTTTTTATTATATCTAAATTCGAATTTAGAAATATTTGGAAATAACCCTACGAATCAATGATTAAATTTA
>JAERMO010000040.1 GCA_016844465.1 Nitrosarchaeum sp.
GTTCCTCACTTATTATGGAAATTAAACGGGGGATAAAAAAGAAGATTATCAATAATACTATTGTTTGAATCATGTAAACCAAAAAAACTTCAGAATTAGTAAAATCAAACTTTTTTAGAAATGGAATGAATGCCGTCAAGTAGACGTTACTCCCAAAGTAAAAGAAAAAGTTTGTCAAAAACAATAATCCAATTTCATGAGACATTTTTCTTTGAAAAATTGAGATAATTGGTTTAAAATCATGAGGATGTGGAATTTTAGTAAATATCATCTGAAAATTTAGTCGATTCTGATTGAAAATATGCTTTATCCCGTGTATCGATTGAACTATCGTGTGTCTTTCTATGAAACTTTTACTTCCTACTCTCATACTGAGGACTGTTGCAATTGCACTTGTGATGGCACAAAAAAGAAAGTACGGACTGAGATCAAAGAATGCATCCCATACCGAACCTACTAAAAATGCAGTGAGACTTCCAAAACTACTAAGAATTGAGATTTGTGTAAACAATTTACTCCATTGATTGTTGGATACAGATTCCATCACCAGAACTTGTGTAACCGGATTTTTTCCAATGATAAAAAATCCCGCAATTGAGGAAATTATAAAAACAAAGTTTAAGGTGGTTGTAAAAAATAACAGTAAACTACAAATCGTAATTGCTGAAAAGCAGACAAAAAGTATTGCCCTCTTTACATGATATTTGTCAATAATCTTACCCCAAAAAACCGAGCCAAATGAGGATAATGCGTAATGCAATCCGATCACAATACCCACATCTACTACTGAGCCACCTAGAAAAAGGACATATAGTGGAATGACAATATGGAGTCCTTCTGCAGTTATGCTAGATGGTAAAATGAAAAACATCCATTTTCTGCTAGTTTTCAATATTGATCACACCCCATTCAGATCATATGAGGATATATTATTTGGAATCATCATCTCAATTTGAAGTAAAGTCTTACAAAAGAGATAATGGTCGATTTCTTTGATTTAGATTATCATTAACATTTTATCTTGTCTGTGAACTAGGTGACAAATTAGACTTGATTGAAAATTGACAAGTCCAAGTTGCAAAACAATGAAACAAACACAAAATCAGTTTATTTTTTTTTTATTAATAGTGTATTTTGAACTTCATTAAAACTGTTAATGAATTTTTGTTTGGCTTCAAATTCATCCTTTACAGCTATTGTGATTTCACTTGGGGATAGCATTACGTCTTTTACAACTAGTGGAGAGCTTCTACCCAATATTTCACATAGTATTTCAAAAAGATTTTTGAATTTAGCTCCGCCTCTATATTTGTAAATTGTCTTTCCATCTATAATCACAGGATGTTCTTCAAGAGGAATAATTAGGTGTGGTGAGCTTACCTCAGAGATAAAAGTATCAGTGTCTTTACTAATAGATGTTTTTAGGTCGGCCATAGTTCTTTCAAGTTGTTCTTTGGCTTTTTCAAGTTCTGCAATTTTATCATTATATCCAACACCAATCATTTTTGCAAACATAGATTCGGTTGTTCTTTTTAAAGGAATTTCGTGTAGCTGTACATTCACACCAGACAAGGCATCTTCTACGTCATACAATTTTGTTCTATTTTCCTTAATTTCGATTGCAAGAGATTCAAGAAATTCAAAATTGGCCATATCTTTAGCTGAACTGATGGACTACATCCATTAGACCTTCTTTAAATTCTTCAGTGGTTAGTCCCCATCTTCCATATTCGTCTTTGTAGCCATCCCATGCCTCTTCTGCCTCTTTGGCAATTTCTAAGATTTTTGGCCCAATCGCCTTTGTATTTACAAGGGCAGCTATACTTGCTTGCTCTCCGTCCATTATCGGTATTTTTACAAATATCATTCTAGTTTCTTCAATGTTAAATTTATCTTTGATGACTCTCTTAATTGCCTCCCGCTCTTTGATGTCAAATTCTCCCTTTACTTTCACCAAAACACAGCAAGAGTCTCTGGAACCACCATTGTTTCGAATATCATTTTCATCAATGTCAAAGAGCAATGCATCTTCTTTCTTACCCATTTTACTTAGAATATCTTCCATCGTGTTGTTTTTCGTTGATGAAAGCATATCTTTTCCCCATTGGCTTTCAGATGGACTAACAGGCATAATCCACGGTATTGCAAATTTTGGTTTTTTTGTTGCAAGCCACGTACGATAATTAGACATATCCCATTCGGTTTCCCTTGCAAATGATGAGATGAACATCGAAATAGTATTTGCAGCTATCAAGTTCATCCCTTTGTAATCTTTCCAACCTACCTCATGCTCTTTTGGAAGGTCATCGATAATTGAAGGAACCTTTTGTAATTTTTTATCATGATGATGTGCAAGTTGTCTAAGAGATTTATTAGAAACCAGAATAGAACAATCGCTATACTTTATTTGATACTCTAAATTCATTACTATATTAATTGCGGCTGCTTCAAAAATAACTGGATCCCAACCAAATTCAGGAAGTAAGCCAAAAGTGGCTATTGTAGCATGTTCTTTTGATTCAGTTTTAATATACTCTATAAATGCACTTGAAAATGAGCTTCCTGTTCCTCCACCCATTGCAAATGGAACAACAAATCCCCGAACTGGTTCAGGAGAGATTATAGATAATTGTTTTTTAATATTTATTTTAGTTTTCATTTCTTCGGCAAATCTTGTTTTTCCTTCTGCCCAGTTTCTTGCAGCACCCCCTGCACCATGGATTACATGTTGATCACGCAATGCAAAAAGGTCTGGGTAGGATTGTAAAATCAGATTTGCGGCCCTTGGATCTAAATCCACAAGTAAGGCACGCGGGATAAGTGGTATTTCACCATCGCCATAAGAAGGAGGCATCCGTAGAATGGTGCTCCCGTATCTTTTTAGAACCCTTGATTCATCTTTTGAGTTTTTTAGTGTCGGTTTCAATGGATCAGCCCCTACATCCAGTAGTAATCGTCTATAGGATTCCGCACCAAGACCAATACCACAATGACCAAAACAGATCATTAGGATAGGTGCTGGTGGAAGAGGAGCTAATTTGGACATAATTATACCTTAACCTGTTGAGATCCATATAATCTTCTCATTAATAAGAGAATAGAAGAAATCATACCAATTTTACTTCACCATATTTTTAATTTATAATAGAACAATTAAAAAATGAAGTCGCCTGACCATCCAAAAAAAAACTATTACAAAACAGATAGTTTTGGCTTGACGCAGATACCAAATGTTTTGAAAACGGAGATAATTTTTTAAATTATGTGTGGTTTTAATTATTGCAATCCGACTGAATTTGAGGAGGAGATTCCAGATGGGGTTGAAGGGAACTTGTCACCAATACGATTTCCAGCTACAGCAGCGGCTTCTTTGAGTATATTTTCAGTTTCCTCATTTGAAACACCATCCATATCAAAACTTCCTTCAAATGAACCAGAAATGGATTCATTTAGAATTCCAAACAAGGACTCAAATTCACGGCTTACTTCAGGCATAATTCTACCTAAGGCTGGTTTTAATGCATTCATTGTAGCTAGAATAGGCCTTAGTGAAACCATTGCGTCACCCAAATCTTGAACTGTTGATAATCTAAGATTAACTTGTTCCAGAGACAATTTCAAAGTGGTCAATATTTTTTTATTTTTTCTTAATTCTACTAACTCGTTTGCAATTATCTTACCTGTTGTTGAATCGTGATTCTTTTTTGCAGACACTATTCTATTGAATAATTTAGCATCTTTTTCATCCAAACTTTTTACTTTGTAATCAAGAGAAGATATTGTTTTTGTTAATTGTGTAAGAGAATGTTGAATTCTTGGCTTTAATGGTGCTTCCTTTTTTAATCCCTGAAAATGCTCGGTTAATCCTTTTGATTGTGGGTTATTCCAGTTCTGTTGCATGTTACTGTAATTTGAAATTACAAACCATGATCATAGTTCAATGAGTTTAAAATAGTACACAAAGAAGATAATTTTGAGTGTGATTTTACACGTGTTGAGCCTGTTTAGATTGAAGGTGGGGTGAAATCATGATTCTAGAGTAGTTTATCGTGTGAATATTTTAGGCTTGTAAGCGTGAAATGAAAATTACTTTAATTGTCATTTAATAAATTTCCAAGATTCTAATAATTTAATAAAAAGGTTAAATGATTTTAGAAATCTTGCAAATCACTTATTTTCTAAAATAACATGATCTAATGCAATTATAATGCTTCATGAATCAATATATTGAACAAAAAGGCAGTTAGTTGTGTGAGTGTGTCTTTTGAGAGGCCAGGGTGGGACGAATACTTTATGCTTCAGGCAGAGTTGGCCAAACTCCGATCAAATTGCATGACCAGGCAGGTGGGGGCAGTTATTGTACGAAAAAACAGACAACTGGCAACAGGGTATAATGGAACTCCACCTGGAATCAAAAATTGTTTTGATGGTGGATGTAAACGATGTCAGTTAAGAATGGAGGGTAAAATTGAATCAGGAGCATCTTTGGATAGATGTCTTTGTAATCACGCAGAAGCCAACGCCATAATGCATTGTGCAATTTTAGGAATCGAGGCAGGAGTCGAGGGAGCAATACTGTATACTACATTTGTTCCATGTTTAGAATGCACAAAGATGGCAATTACTATAGGAATTAGAAAATTTGTATGTTTGGACTCTTATCCAGAAACAGATTTTGAGTTATTAAAAGAGGCGGGGGTAGAAGTGGTTCAACTTGACAAAGGCAAGATTGCGAGGTGGGCAAAAGAATTAGTTAGCAAGTATGAAAGTCCCTCTAAGTGATGACATGCAAATTAACATAAAAGAAACAAAAAAGATTAATTCTATGCTACCATCGATGTTAGTATCAGCAGCATACGATAACATAACAAGAACGGCCATTTTGAAATTCTACGAACCAGAGTCACAGAAATTAATTTTATGGCATGATGAAACGGGACACAAGCCATATTGTTATTCCAGATTATCTCCTGATGAATTAGATTTTCTTCAAGAAAGAGATGATGTTTTAGAAATTAAAATTGTGAAACGATACGATATGATGAAAGATGAAGAGATTAACATGTCAAAAATAACAGTGGCAGATCCTCTTACAATTGGAGGTACAACTGGAGACAAAAGCATTAGAAATATTATTGAAACGTGGGAATCAGACATAAAATATTATGAAAATTATCTTTATGATAGAGCACTGATTGTAGGAAAATATTATGAAGTGATAGATGGCAAAATAAAACCACATGATTTGGAAATAGCAAGTGAGGTTAAACTTGCTTTGAAAAGTTTGTTGTGGGATAAAGTAGATAGTGAAAACATGGTAGACCCAAAAGAGTTTAAAGAATTAATTTCTGAATGGGCGGATTTGCTCAATCAGCCAATACCTAGAATTAAGAGAGTGAGTGTAGATATTGAAGTAGAGGCAGAAATTGGAAGAATCCCAGATCCAAAAATTGCCGAAAAAAAAGTCACTGCCATCGGACTAAAGGGAACTAATGGATTTGATCAGATTTTTGTGTTAAGAACAGAAGGAACAGCTGAGGGGACAAACGATCTTGATAAAAACATCAAGGTAACGTTTTATGATCAAAATAAAGAAAAGGACATGATTTTAGACGCCTTTAAAATAATTGAAGAATTTCCTTTTGTTGTAACATATAACGGGGATGAGTTTGATTTGCCGTATTTGTATAACAGAGCAGAAAGACTTGGAATCAAAAATGAGAACAACCCACTTTATATGATGAAAGATTCTGCCACGCTAAAGCACGGGGTGCATCTTGATTTGTATAGAACTCTCTCAAATCGTTCATTTCAAATCTATGCGTTTAGTCAAAAGTATACGGATTTTTCTTTAAACAGTGTTTCAAAGGCACTCTTAAACAAAGAAAAGATAGATTATGGATTAGCGTTTGATCAACTCAGCCTTTACCAAACTGCAAATTATTGTTATAATGATGCACTGCTAACATACGAACTTACAAGTTTCAACAATGATCTCTTAATGGATTTGTTAATAATCATTGCCAGGATTGGAAGAATGCCAATTGATGACATTGCAAGAATGGGGGTGTCACAATGGATTAGAAGCTTACTCTACTACGAGCACCGACAGAGAAATGCATTAATTCCAAAAAGAGAAGAATTGGAGCGAAGATCAGAAGGGGTATTATCAAATGCAGTAATTAAAGATAAAAAGTATCGTGGGGGATTAGTAGTGGATCCAAAAGAAGGGATTCATTTTGACGTAGTTGTAATGGATTTTGCCAGTCTGTATCCCAGCATAATAAAGGTGCGAAATATATCATATGAAACAGTAAGGTGTTCTCATGAAGAATGTAAAAAAAATACGATACCACAAACCAACCATTGGACATGTACAAAAAGAAATGGACTCACTTCAATAATTATTGGTTCACTGAGAGATTTGAGAGTAAATTACTACAAAAGTCTCTCAAAAAAAGAAACACTTACGGATGAGCAAAGGCAACAATACACAGTAGTCAGTCAAGCACTCAAAGTAATTCTAAATGCAAGTTATGGAGTAATGGGTGCAGAAATTTTTCCGCTGTATTTTCTTCCCGCCGCAGAAGCAACAACTGCAATTGGTAGATATACTATTTTGGAAACTATAAAAAAATGTGAAGCAATAGGAATCGAAGTAATCTATGGCGATACAGATTCATTATTTATTAAAAAACCAACTGATGAACAAATTCACACAGTGATAGAGCAAGCAAAAAAAGAACACGGAGTAGACTTGGAAATAGACAAGGTGTACAGATATTGTGTCCTAAGTAATAGAAAGAAAAACTATCTAGGAGTAACAAAAACAGGAAAAGTGGATGTAAAAGGATTAACTGGAAAAAAATCACATACACCTCCATTTATCAGAAAATTATTTTTTGAATTGCTTGATGTGTTATCGCTTGTGGAAACGTTGGAAGATTTTGAGCGAGCAAAAAAGCAGATAACAGAAAAAATTGTAACATGTGCAAAAAAAGTAGAGTTAAAAGAAATACCTTTAGAGGATCTTACGTTTAATGTGATGATAAGCAAAGCACCGTCAGAATATATTAAAACTGTACCTCAACACATACAGGCGGCAAGATTACTGGAATCGATCAGAGAGGTAAAAAAAGGAGATAAAATATCATATGTTAAAATCATAAACAAGCCCGGAGTGAAACCAGTTGAGATGGCAAAAAAAGAAGAGATAGATTCAAAGAAATACATGGAGTTTATGGAATCAACTTTGGATCAAATTACATCCTCAATGGATTTGGATTTTGAAACAATGTTAGGGAAACCAAAGCAAACGGGATTGGACGAATTTTTTTGGAATTAATACGATGACCGTAGAAATTGATGGAACTTTATTAAATATACTGGGAATAGCTGCAGGAGTTTTAATTTTGTCGGGGTGGGTAGAGCAAATCATAAAGGGTTACAAAACAAAGAGTCTCAAAGACATTTCAAAGTATTTGATGGTCTTTATTTCAGGAGGATCCATCCTATGGTTAATTTATGGATTTGTAGTTGGTGATGTGTTTATCATTGGCACAAATATTGCAGCAATCTTTCTTATGATGACAGTATTTTTCATGAAGAAAAGATACGACAAGGCGGTAAAGATCAATCAGAGAAAAGCATAATCAAGGATTAAATATAATGCAGAAATTTTCAAATAGTGTTCATAATTAATTGTAAAAACTATGAAGAGATTGCAGGAGATAAAATAGTTAAATTTGTAAAAACTGTTGAAGAAACATCAAAAAAATACAAGATAAAAATTGCAATTGCGCCACCGCAACATCTTATTGGATTAGTAACAAGCAGTTCAATTCCAATTTTTGCCCAACATGTAGATAATGCAAAAATTGGGAGTACCACAGGATTTATCATTCCAGAATTACTGAAAAAATCTAAAGTCAGTGGTTCTTTGATTAATCATAGTGAGCATAGAATTTCAAGTGAAGACATCGCTCACCTTGTTTTAAAATTGCGTGAGTTAAAAATGATTTCAATTGTTTGTGTCAAAGACGTCGCAGAAGTCAAAAAATATGTAAAACTAAATCCAGATTACATTGCAATAGAACCCCCAGAATTGATTGGTTCTGGAAAAGCAATTTCAAATGAAAGACCAGAATTGATTACGAAGGCAGCAGATGCAATAAAAACTGAAAAGAACAAAACAAAATTACTGTGTGGCGCAGGAATTGTATCTGGAAATGACGTTACCAGAGCATTAGAGTTAGGATCTAAAGGAATTCTGGTTGCAAGTGGAATCATAAAGACTAAAAACTGGTCTGAAATAATTGATGAGTTTTCAAAGGCAATGAAATAGTAATTATCATTAGTTTTCTGACTTGTATTATTCTGAGATTAGGATTCTAATAATTTAGACGAACTTCACGAGTACTAAATATAGATAGTATTACAAAACAGGGTTTGAACACACATGTATTAACAAAATAAATGATACCCGATAACAATTATTTTGTTATTCCATCATTTTTAGAGTATCTGAGGCCGTAATGATTCCGATAATTTTTGATTTTTTTGAAACTAGGATACACTTTGAATATCTAATCAACGGTACAAGAACATT
>JAERMO010000116.1 GCA_016844465.1 Nitrosarchaeum sp.
ACGACGTGGTACTAGAAAGGGGTACAAAGCACGTGCTTTGAAACATGCAATGCAAACTACCGATACTGAATTTGTAGCAATTTTTGATGCTGATTTTATTCCGCCAAATTGGTTTCTAAAAAGAGCAATTCCACACTTTTCTAAATCCAATATTGGATTAATTCAATGCCGTTGGGGACATGTAAATGAAAACTATTCTGCAATTACTCAAGCACAAGCACTTAGTCTTGACTTTCATTTTTTAATTGAACAAAAGGCTAAAAGCAATTCTAATTTATTTATGAACTTTAATGGTACTGCAGGAATTTGGAAACGTGCTTGTATAGAAGATGCTGGCGGATGGCACACTGCTACACTTGTTGAAGATCTTGATCTAAGCTATAGGGCACAAATAAAAGGATGGAAATGTGTTTTTTTGCCTGATATTGTAGTTGAAGCTGAACTTCCTGTTCAAATGAATGCAGCTAAACGACAACAGTTTCGTTGGGCAAAAGGTTCCATCCAATGTGCAATTAAATTATTGGCAGACATTGCAATCAAACGTAAAGTTGCAGTAGAAGCAAAAATTCAAGCATTTGTTCAACTAACACGTCATATTGTTTACCCGTTAATACTGATACAATTTCTTGCATTACCTGTTCTTTTAGCTTCAGACATGAATCTCTATCTAGTTAGTTTTCTTCCGGCATTGACAATTGCTGCATATCTTGCCATGGGTCCTGGGGCATACATTTTGATCATTCAAAGCATGTATCCCACATCTTGGAAATCAAAGGCAAAGATTTTGCCTGCATTACTTGTTTACAATGCAGGAATGTCTGTAAATAACAGCATAGCTGTATTTGATGCTGTTTTTGGAAAGAACAATGAATTTCTAAGAACTCCAAAATATGGAATTATTAACAAAGAAGATAATTGGCGCGATAAAGCATACAATCTACCTTTTACAAAAACCACCTTACTTGAGATCTTTTTTGGTGTTTATGGGATAATGGGAATTTTGATCTCGATATTTTCCAATAATCCTGTTTTTGCACCTATTATTGGTCTACAAACAGTCGGCTTTTTTTATATCTCCTACATGAGCATCTCTCATACAAGATTTAAAAGAATTAAATCACAGAATATTCTTGTTTTAACCAAGATAGAAAAAATGGCAAAAAGAACATATCAACTCGCAATGATTGGTGTAGTTGCAATTATTATTTTTGGGGGATTCATGGCAATCAATGGCTATCATGCTGATGTTTACCCTCTTGATAGAATACGTGGAAATTTGGATGCCATAATTGGTTCAGCTGATCCAGTTGAGATTAAAACTCACTTGACTGCAATTAAACAAGATTTGACAATTGTTATGGAAAAATTACCTGAAAGTAAAAACCCTGTTTGGGTATTTCCTACAGAATCTACAAGCTTTCTTCGAATAGAACGTGCTGTTGATAACATGATTGTAAATGTTGAAACGATTTCAGGAGTCTCAGAAGACAGTGCTGCATTTCAGACCGGTATGACTAACATTGGTGAACGCTCTTTAGCACTTCGTCAAAATATCATGGATGCTACTCCATACATGTTTGTCAGCGTATCTAATATTGTATTTAGTACGATGTGGATAGCTGCAATTTTAGGAATCTTTGCAGCTCTGAAAAGAAAGAAAGATCAACTAACTGCATTTGATGAAGCAACCGGCATTTAGGAAATATTCAGATCATTTCGTATTTCATCCACAGCTCTAATGCCGTAAATATCTCTAATTTGTTGAATTCTGATTGATTCTTTTAGTAAATCTTTACCAATTGCATTTATCAAAATTGCAAAGACATCACTAAATCTAATCTCCCACTTGTCTGCACAATCTAAAATTTTACTGATTGCCCATTGTCTGACTTCGTGTGGTAGTGGAATTTTCTCTCCTGCCTCTATTGATAACTTATCAAATAAATTTATAATTTCTGCTGTTTGTGATGCCATGTTTTCAAGTTCTTTTACATCTCCGTACTTTGATTCTGAATGCATTCTAATGTTTGATTGATATTCTGATAACTTTAACAATGCCATTACCTCTTTTGATGATTCTTTGGATGTCTTACTTGTGACATTTTTGACTGATTGCATTTCTTCAAATATCTTATCTGATTTTTTGTGAAATTCTGCTGCAGATTCATCTTGTCGTTTTAAAATATCTGATACTGAAGAAATTTTTTGTTCTATATTGTCTGTCTTCTCAAAAACATTCTTTTTGAAATTTGAAAAATCCTCTTGGACTGATTTTAATCCCTCCCCTACAAATGCTGTAGAGTCTGCTCTGTGTGATAATGAGTTTATTTCAGTTTCAATTTTATCTATTTTTCCTGAAATTCCTTTAATCGAATTCATGCTCAAATTTGACGTAGAATCTGCATTTGAGGCAATTGTGGTAAACTGCTGCTTTAGTCCCTCAATAACTCCTCCTAAAGAATCAATTTTTGACGCTTTTCCTGCAACTGCGTCAATTGCAATTTTAATCGCATCTAATTCTAAACTAAGTTTTGATGCTGAATTCACATTATCTTTAATTTTTCCAAGTTCTTGATTTAAGCTAGAAATTACCTGAGAGCTCACTTGTACGTTGTCTGTTTTTTTGATTATTCCCTCAATGCTATTTTTTAGATTGTCGATCTCTTTACCTATGCCTAAAAATGAATCTGTCTTTCCAGATACTTTTCTAAGATCTTCTCTTACTTCGTCAATTCTTTGTGCTATTTTTATTATCATTTGTGAATTATTTCTCATAGAATTCATGCTGTCTTCTACTTGATGTGATAACTCTAGAGTCTTTGGAGATGATTTTTGTAATTCATTTATCTTGTTTACTTCTTCTTGTAGTCTTACAGTTTGTTCATTAATTTTTGTAACTAAATTTGATTGGGTTCTTACATGGTTTAATCCTGCATAAAGTTTCTGTGTATCATCTTCTAGAATGTCTATTTGCTTTGATTGTCTTTGTATGTTTTCTAATGTCAAAGTCAAAGTATCAATCATTCCTTTCATGGAGACAAGCACTTTTTGATTGTCTCCAAAAATCTTTGACATTGCCTTGATTTCTTTTTGTAATGCTTTGCTGGAATCCGTTACTGATGCTACCTTTTTTAGTATTGCAGATGGTGTAGGTTCACGTTTTATGACTTTTTTTGTTTTATCTGAAACTTTGACTGTTTTCTTTGTTTCTTTGCTAGCCATATCTATTAACAATAAAATATGGTGATAAAAAAGTTAGGTGTAAAATAAAAAATGTAAAGAGTTACTTGTTGACAACTTCTGGTTCATGAAGTAATTCATGAAAGGTCTTCTCAGCCAGT
>JAERMO010000041.1 GCA_016844465.1 Nitrosarchaeum sp.
CATAATGCGTGTCATATTCAAACATCTTTAAATCCACAATAAAAAAATTTAATGAAGATTTAAAAAAATGCCATATTGAAAAGTTAAAGGTCAGCAGTAATTCTTTTAATTTTTGTGACTAGTCGAATTTTTGTATCAATTGGCATTTCAGGTTCCATTGTAAAATAAATAATATTTCTTTTCCCATAAGTTACCATTTGGGTTACTTTTTCTCTCTCAACATGAACATAACGAACTTTGCCAAGAGTTCTGTCAAATTCTTGCCTCATTTTTCTCCTCTGGGCAACCTGTTTGCAAAAATGTTCTTCTTCTTTTTGATTTTTAAGAGAGGTTTTTCCACTCTTCATGATTCCTTCTCTAATGTTTCCCTGAGTATCAATGATTGCGGCAAACCTCATTTTAGGATCCAGATCAATAATAGATTCAATGATTTTTAGCAGATCTGATTTTATTACACCCATTACAAATCTAAAATAAAATTTACCAAATATATTCTAACGAAGTATGTCAAATTAGGGGTTTATCTAGTCATGTAAAAAAATATTTTTAATTCTTGATCGATTAACAGATAATCATCCCAGATTATCAGAAATAATACATTCGGTATGAAGATCATCGCCATAGTGAGTGCATTTGGAGAATTGAAATAGCTGTTCGCAAACTATACAGTTAGTCAAAAAATCAAGACGCTCCTTGCAGTATATGCATGAATCATTATTCAAAATATCAGTCATCATTAATGTTAAAAAAATAAAGATAAAACCAGGTCATAATAATTTCTGTCAATAATTAGTCAATCTAGATTTACTAATTTTGAGCCAGATTCATCGCAATTAATGTAGACATTATTTTTGCCGCAATTGACGCAGTAGCCCCATTATCATATTGCGGATTTAGTTCAACAATATCAACACCTGTGACTTTTTTATTCTCAAGGGAGTAAATCAAATCAAATAGTTCCCTGGATGTCATACCTGCAGCCTCAGGGTTACCAACTCCTGGGGCATATGCAGGATCTAAAACATCAAGATCAAAACTAGTATACAGTGAATCAAAAGAGGATGTAAATTCTTTTAGAAGATGTGGACCTTTCCCTTCACGTATTTGTCTGTCAGAAATTGTTTTAATGTTATTTTCTTTTAGAAATTCAAGCTCTTCTTTTACAAAGGCTCTTGCACCAACATGCAAAATATTCTGAGCGCCTCTTTTTTCGACAATTCTTCTAAGATATGCTGCATGACTTAGTTTGACGTTTGCATACTCATCACGTAAATCATAGTGAGCATCAAATACAACATAGCCGGTTTCTTTTGGGAAGCTCATGAAAGTACCGTATGTAATAGAGTGTTCCCCCCCTAAAATGAACAGTTGTCTTTTTTTTGCAACTAATTCCTTGGTGATTTTGCCAACCATCTCAATCATTTCGCTTGCTAAAACCGTATGAGATGTATTCCCAAGGTCTTCAATATTCACAGTTTCCAAATCAATGCCAAATTGAGGATGAAATATCTCAATGTTGTTAAATGCGTCACGAATCACATCTGGCCCAAATCTGCATCCAGGTTTGTAAGAGTGTGTAGAATCAAATGGAATTCCAAAGACAGTGGCCACAGGTTCAGAATCACTATTAGAAGCAGTAATCAGAGGATTTCTATTCATGTATAAATCTAGGAAACTCATTTTTTTACACCATTAATTGAGGTCTTTGTGAAAGATATTTTGGAAGGTTTAGCCCCGTGAAGGGTTTGCCCTTTGTTTGTGCACTTGCTTCATTAATAAAATCATCAAAGGTCAATTCTCGTACATCTCCTGATTGCCTATCTCTGATACTTAGATTTTTTGAATTTGCTTCTTTTTCTCCAATCACAAGGGTGTAACGAATCCATTCTTTTTCTGAGTCACGAATTCGTTTTCCAACACTTTCATTTCTGTCATCAATGTCAACTCTAATGTTGTTAGAAGATAGGTTATCGGCCAAAGTATCGCAGATTTTAGAAAATTCTTCGGTTAGCGGAATTACTCGTACTTGGGTAGGTGCAAGCCATAGTGGAAACTGTGGTTTTCTACCTTCAACTATATCTTGTGCTGCCTTTTCCAAAAGTACGTAGATAATTCTTTCAATTGCACCGCTTGGTGAATTGTGCAAAATAATAGGATGTTTTGAGGCGTTATTTTCATCTACAAATTTAATCCCATAACGTTCTCCATTTTCTACATCTATTTGATCAGTGGAAAGTGCAGACGCTTTTCCAAAATTGTCAATAAAGTTAAATTCCCATTTCAAAACAAAATAAAAGAACTGTTCTCTCCACATTTCAACCAGCACTGGTCTACCATGTTTTTTAACAATCTCTTCAATTGAAGACTTGTTTTCATTATAAAAATCCTCAGTGAATCTAATCGCCATTTCATAATCAGATCTTTCAATTCCAAGTTCTTTTAGAACATCACGAGATAAATCAAATCGGATTTTAATTTCTTGAATTGATTGTTCAATATCTTTACAAAAGGCATGGCAATCAGGCATTGTAAATGCGCGTAATCGCCTCAGTCCAACTAGTTCACCCGATTGTTCGCGTCTGAAACTATATCGAGTTAATTCGTATAGACGGTAAGGTAAATTCTTGTGTGACATTTGATAGTCATTTGCCATCAAAAATTGCCCAAAACAGGCTGCAAATCTTAAAAAGAGTTTCTTGCCTTCTGAATCAATATTATATTGTCTTGCAGGAAATCGATTAAAATAACTAACCATACTTGGATGATGAGAATCATACATGATCGGAGTTTCAACTTCGTATCCACCGTACTCTTTGACTCTATCCGTCACATATCTCTCAATAAGAGATTTAATCAAACGGCCGTTTGGGAAAAATCGCATGTTTCCGGAATCAGAGGCGGGTTCATAATCTGCAATTGCCATTTTTTTCATCAACGCCACATGTGGTGGAGGTTCATCCACTGCTCGCTTTTTTGCAGATTCATATTTTGCAAGTACTTCAAGTTTTTTATAATTTGAAAAATTGAAATCTCCAATATTATCTAGTGTTCCATCAGGTGAAAGTATTTTCCAATAAGATGTGATCTTAGACTCACCCTTTAGTGCTTCAGAAGTCATTTCCTTTTCTTCACTCCCACCTTTTTTGTCCGTATTTTCTTTTGTTATTACTTTGGAGCTTTCAGCGAGTGGATGTCCCTTAACTTTAACTTGGTACGATTTTGTCCAGCCAAAAGGAGAGTGTGAAACTTCAAGGTCAGATGCAGATGATTCCATTTCTTTTATTAGTGCTAAGGCGGTAATCGGAGATGCCAAATTGGAGCTAAGATGAGCATATGGATACAACAGTAATTTTTTGCAGCCTATTTTTTGCATTGAATTTTTAATTTGAGATATTGCATTTTGTGCAACAGAAGAATCATCGCCTTGCTCAATTGCTATAAATGCGACAACCACTTCCTCCAATTTCTTTGTTTCAGGAGTAATATCTTCAGCACTTTTTATCTCCTTTTTTGTGGGAGTGTATTCTATGCTGTCACAGTGTAGTTGTAATATGCGCACAATTTCAAACCAAACAATAATTGAATTAAATCTTTGGCTAATTTACCAAATATTTTCAGAACAGATGACTTGAAGCATGCCTATTTTTTACTAACAGGTGATATCGTCAATTAATAAAAACAGTTTCTACTCGTCGGGGTTAAAAATCTGTGTCAGACTAGTGGATGATCAAAATATGAATTGGGCATGCTCAAGATCACAAAGTAATCGGCGATCATTATCATTTGTCTAACAAATTATACGCGTCCCTTTTTAGTTAAAAACACACTATATTGTCGCCGAGAAGCAGGACGATCTCTTGTCAGACCCAACGGTTTGATATCATGTGAATCTGTTTCCCGAGCTTATCATAAGCTTTTGACACACTAGGAAGAGTAGTTTGTACTTTTGTTTATGCATAGATATCCAGAATTATTCGAAAAAGCCATTTTAGCGCAAATTTCTAAAAGAACTGATTTTTGATTATCAGAGAAACAATCTTGTTAATTTCATGCTAAGCAATAGTTAGCCAAAAGTGCATAAAATCATTAAAATAAATTTGCATGGTGAGAGTAAATATGAGAAATAGAATAATTTGCAAAGGATGCCATCTAGAATTAGAGACTCGTTCTGAGCGCAGCATGAAAAAATGCGAAGAGTGTCAACTTCAATAAATATAGTCACCCCATCAAAGTATTTTTCAGGTGCTGGATTGATTACGTCTTATTTTTCACCAATTAATATGAAAGGCATTTTTCCAAATTTTTAGAATGTTTAATATCAACATTTTCAATATCTTAAAGGGAAGTAATTTCTACATGTTTTTTACACTGTTATTATCATAAACAAAAATAATGAAACATCCGGACAGATCAGAGGTAGAAAATTATTCCAACTTGTTTCTAAATATTATATAGATAACATAATTAGATTAAAGTAATTCTTGTCTTTATGTCATTAAGGATGAATGAAAAGTATTGTAGAATTAAATAATCTCCAAATTATAGAATTTTAACAATAATGAATTTTCAAAGGACAATAAATTCAAAATTATTCTAAAAAAAAGATTTAGTTATGTAGTAGAGTTCATCCAAAAACTCTGAAATAAAAAACATCAGAACCATTAAAATACAACATACTAGAAAAAAAGTTAGTATGGGCTCAAGTGGAATGTATATCGGAATTGGAATAACAATAGTTGCCATAGTTATTGTATTTCTATTCACAAACATTTTTGATTTAGCAAAGCCCCAATTTGAACAAACTATCGATTCAGCCAAAGAAGTTATTTCTAAAGTGGAAGGAAAAGATGTAGTTTCAGGAGCAGAAGTTGTATCTTCAAAAATATTGAATGAAACATCAAAGATAGTGATAAAAAACCCAATTCCCTAAAAAATAAAGATATAAAAAATTTAAACTGATCATTAGTGTAAAATCAAATATCTTGAATTTTGAATCAAATACCATTCAATATACTACATAATAAAAAATTAATCACAAGAAAAATACTAGTCAGTATTTCTCAAATATTCAAATCACATCATTTTTTTAAAGTTAAAATTTATTCAGGGCCATACATATTGTTATAATTTCCAGAGTTCGATAGGAAAAATGGTAGTCAAAACACGATTAATGTTATATTTTGTTTTTTTCAATTTGTTCTTTTAGCGTAATGATTGATCTCAAAATCAATCCAGATACGCCCAAATGTGATGTTAGAAATTGCACTGTGCGATTAAGTGTGTCTTCTCCACGAAATCCTTCATCATAAATCATTTCTACTGAGCCCTTGTCAGTTTCTACAAATGATGTGATCAGAGAATAAGGTCCCAATTTTTCATCATTTTTTTCCAAATACAAACGTAGTTCAACTTTATGTATGGAAAATCCTTGGTCTACAAAGGTACCTAAAGAAAGTAGCACTTTAAAATCATCAGGCTTGCGGTTTACCCGTTGTGGATTATGCATGTCAACAATATTCATTTTGTGTTATCGGTATATTGCTCTCACATATGAAAGATTCTTCATTGGCAATAAACTTGGCAGTTCACAGATACACAGTAAAGTGTGCAGGCTTGATTTTGTAAAAGAAATAATATACCAAGTATCAATTCGTATAATTTAAAAAAATCAGGAATAGTTGAACTTGGTGAAGGAGTTCCAAAAAACACTGAAACAAAAAGTCCACTTTTAGATCAAATATTACAAAGAAACGATGTGCAGGGTTACATCATACGAATCACAAATGCAAGACCAGATACTGTGGAATTATCAGGTGCAACTCTAGGAAGAAAAAAGCTGTGATAAAGTTCAAGATGCTTGTCATGACATGATCAGAATTTATGTAGACATCGCAATAGCATTCCCGATTTTTGCACTGTGTGTTATTACTAATCAAAAATCAAGAAAACCAAAAAACTGTATAAAAAACTAGTGTAGTTTTGTGAGAAACTATAGCAGGGTTATTAAAAAATCTAGAAAATGATTATAAACAAAAAGTAAAGAAAATTAAGAAAAACTAAAACTTGTTAAAGCGAGCACGTTCTAGGTCTCGATCATCTTTAGATTCCTTTTTCCATTCTTTGTAATGATCTTTACAGAGAACAGTTTTTTTACCAGCAGAGTTTACACGCAAGCCAGCATTTTCTACCTTGGCGGTGTTTAATGAACGGGCGCCTTCTTTTTCGCAGCCCTCAACATTACATTTAGCACCTTTGGAAATAACACCCATGATAAGATAGAATCAAGATGTTATTTATATTTGAAATTTTTTAGGTAGATATGGCCAGATTTTGTTCTGCAAAGGTATGAATCCGTTTTGGATTTATGTATTATACATCGTTTATAAGAGGAATATTTTTTTCTCAGATTATGGGTGGAACAAAAAAAGTTACTGCTGCCAAGCAAGATAAAACTCAAGGATCAAAGGATTCAAAGGATTCAAAAAAAGGTAGAAAAGAAAAGGGAGAGGGAGGAGCACGTAAAGCAGAGATCACAGTTATGGTAAATGAAAAAGAGGCAATGAAAATAATACAAAATGCCAAAGTAATAACAATGCATGATCTTGCAAGACAGACAGGTGTTAAAATTTCCGCAGCAAATGCATTTCTAATAAATTTAACAAAGAAAGGATTGGTCAAACGCGTTGGTGGATATAGTGGCCATCACATCTATCAACCAGTTTCTTCATAGAGACGAAAAACATCTCCAGATTTTACATTCTTTAGTGCGTCTATGTTTTCCAATATTTTTCCTATAGGAGTCATTATTTTTCCAGGAGATGCATCTTCAATAAAAAAACACATGCTTCCAGCAGATGAAAAAAATGCAACATCTCCCTTTTTGAATTCTTTTTTAGCTCTTTCAGTTCCAGAGTCAACTGCGGATTCAAAGTAAGTAATGTTTTTTCCTAGAAAATGAGCATGTCCCTCCAATGGTAAGGACCTCATTATTGCACCAACTGTTCGTGGGGACAAATGTCGCTTTAGATCAATTGGAATCTTTGCTTTTCCCATAATTTCTAAAATCATCTTTTTTTTGGAGACTGATGAAGAACTCAATTTAAACTTTAGAATTATTGGATTATATAACGCTTTAAAAGAATTTCTGTACTTGTCGGATCCTAACGAACCAGAATTAATTGTTGAAGAGCCGGAAGAATTTGTAGAAGCTCCAGAAGTAGAAGAAGTTTTCGAAGGCGATGTTGAGGTAAACACAGGATTAAACAAAGCATTAGATACTTATCGAAAATTAATCGAGAAAAACGAAGGACTAGAACCATTAACTGAAAAACAACAAGATGCACTTGAAAAAAGAATCAAAGAGATTGAAAATAGAGAGGTAGTAGAAACAATAGAAGAACATGAGCCAATAGAGATTCCTTGTGAGAAAGGTAAAATAACAATTGGACCTCCAACAATGACGAGATTTGAAAAAGCGAGAATCATGGGTGCAAGAGCATTACAATTATCTCTAGGTGCACCACCATTCATCCCAATTCCAAAAACTGCAAGAATTTCACTAGATATCGCAATGGAGGAATTGGAACAAAGAGTAATACCAATTACCATTAGGAGGGTACTCCCAAACGGAGATTATCAAAACATACCAATTGATTACTTTGATTAAGTGAACCAATCATCGATAAAACTTAATAGAACACAAAATTGCAAATTATTGAACAATGCTCATGGAAGAGATTAAACAAGAACATGGTCAAGAGCAGATCAATAAATCTGATGATACCATAGTTTACATTAGAAACGACCCGGTTATGCAATCAGCTATAGATCTATTACCAATACTTGGAAATAAAAAGAAAGTCATTCTCAGAGCAGTTGGAAATTCCATTCCAAACGCGGTTGCTGTCGCAAACATTATTACAGAAAAGATGCTTCATGGAAATTCAAAAGTTGAAAAAATCAAACTTGATACGGAAGCCGCAGCAGGTATTGGAAGTATGACTTCAAATATTGAAATAATTTTAATTAAATTCTAGTAAACGCTTCCAGGGCCTTTTAGAAGCATGTTTTCGCATTCCTTACAAACTTTTTCGTCAATGTTAGATTCAAGATTATGATGAATTTCACAGATTAACAGACTTGATTTAATATAATTACAAAGGCCAATGAATTTTGAAAGGCTTGATGGAGTATAAGCCATATCAGATGAGAGATTATCAGTTAATTCATTAATCAGCGTTGCAACTTGCTTTTCTGCTAAAAGCTTTGCAATCAAAGATGGATCACCACGCGTTCCACGGATGTAGTTGCTTACAGCTGCTTGTGTGACACCAAACATTTTTGAAATTTCGTCTTCACGAATACTATGATCTTCGGCTAATTTTTTTGCAAGAATAGCTCTTAACGCAGGGATTAGAGACTTTGATTCAATTTCTGCGGGGAGTAACATTAACCCACAAAGTTGGCATAAAGGATTTAAAGTTTGCAATAGAGACAAATGCCTGAATTGTGAATTAAAAATTAATTAGGCTAACCTATTTTA
>JAERMO010000042.1 GCA_016844465.1 Nitrosarchaeum sp.
TAAAAAACCATAAACAAGCTCAAAACAATCCTAACGCACTTTCAGAAAAAGCATATTCACTAGATGATGTATTGAATTCTAAAAAATTAACAGATGATCTTAGATTGTTAAATTGTTCTAGACCTTGTACTGGTGGGGCGTCTATTTTGCTCGCTTCTGAAGATTTTTACAGTAAATTTACGGATGATCCGATCTGGATCACAGGGATAGGACAAAAAACGATTTCGGCAGGATTTACAAAAAATACTTTTGATTACATGGAATCAACACGTCTTGCTGGATTCTCTGCACTAAAAATGTCTAAACACAGTTCAAGCGATATAGATGTTGCAGAAGTACATGATGCATTTTCTGTCTGTGAGCCAATGGCTTTAGAATCACTAGGCTTTACAGATAAGGGAAAAGGAATGGATATGATAAAAGAACTCTATGCTGTAAATAACTTCAAAATTAATCCAAGGGGAGGACTAATTGGTTCTGGTCATCCATTAGGTGCAACTGGAATAGCACAAACCATTGAAATTGTACAGCAATTGCAAACATGTGCAAATAAACGACAAGTGGATAACGCAATGATTGGACTAGTCCACAACATGTCTGCAGCTGGAACCTCCTCAACTGTTTTAATTTTAGAAAAATGACTTTTGAGGCTGAATTACGAAAGGGAAATTTCCAAGTTGCTGAATGCACTAATTGTAAAAAAACTGTGTGGCCTCCGTCTGATTTTTGCAATCAATGTTTCAAGGAAATTCATTGGAGGAAATGTGCAAATGAGGGTAAAATCATTGAATTCTCCAAACAGAATAATTATTATTTTTGTTTAGTAGAATTTGAAAATACAATAAAAGTAATTGGGAAAATATCATCTGGAATCCCCAATAAAGATCAACATGTTAGGATAAAACGATGTGGGATGACTGATGATAATTATTTCTTTGAATTTTCATTAATATGACATAATTACATGAATTTAGTATAAATGTAAGGCGTGTCAACATTTTGATCAAAAGTCCAAATGGTTGGCAGGGAAATAGTTTTAATCACTTTAAGACCATGTTTGTCAATTAAAGAACTCCACCCACCATGAGACTGATTATTTGAAAGCTGTCTCTTTGAGTGAGTACCTGCAAAAACAATGCCTGCATTATTTTTAAGACTAGTCAAAGAAATTTTTTCAATAATACTAGCGGCCAAAACATCGCCACCCATTTGTGGTAATCCTCCAATAAAAAATACCGGATTTGTTAATTTTAATGAGGAATAATCAAATTCAACAGCATCTGCACAAATAGAATTAAAATCAACTTTTGTTGCTGTCGAAATTGTATTTTGAAGTTCCACTAGTACATCGTCAATTTCAATACTGGTAGTTTGTAATCCTAAAAATTTTGCACAGTATGCAATTCGCCCATCTCCTGAACCTATATCCACTAATTCTTTAAAATTAAAATTTTTTGCAATCAATGCAGTGATGTAGGCTGAAAAAATCCAGGTTGGATAAAATGGTTGACAGCTAAAACCATGTTTGATACTGTTTAACCAGTACTCATTAATGTCTCCTTCATATACTCTAGTTGAAATACCTAGAATGTTTTGTTCATAAGAGTTATGATAAATTGGGTTTTTCAGGGCAAAATTATGCAGATATTCTAAATGATTATTATCTATTGGAAACTCTTTTGACGTAGAAATTGGAATTAATTCCTGAATGTGACTGTTTCCGTTATATGTTTTTGCAAATTCTTGTTTTAACTTTGCTAATTTTTTTTCAATTTGATCAAACACTGTACAAACCTTCAAAATCCGATTGATAAACTAATTGTAGAATAGTTTTTGGCATATCATTCAATCTTCATCTCATGACCTGCTAGTTCTAGTTTATAATGGAACATATTTACAAATCATATTCCAACGTTCACCAGACATTAAACCGGTTATCTGAGACTTATCATAATCCAATTGGTGTTCCACATCAAACCAATCCACAAGTACTCCACAAAAATATGGACAGAATAATTACAACAAGGCAAGATATGTAGTGGAGAGATTCTTTTAGGAAATCAAAAAGAGACTAGAATTTAGTCTAGTATTTGGAAAATCTGAAGTATTTTAGATTTTGAACTAATTTTTTAAATTCCCTTTCAAGCGATCCCAATCATTTTTCTCATTTATCCACTCTTCTATTATCCCTGCCTGATTTTTTTCCAATTTCTCTAATCTTCTTTCTTGTTGCTTAGGGTGAGTGTTACTTAATTCTGTCATAAATTTTCTGTATTTTGTTTAAATTTAAAGTAGATCTCGTGTAAGCTACCAATGTTACAGTTTAGGAAATCAGAGAGCCATGAAAACATTACTACAAATGAAAAATGACTGATTTAACGAACTTGCAACAGGCTTACAAGTAAAACACTATTTTATTTTTCAAATATGGGACAAAAGATAATAATTCAACATGGCTAAAAATTTCAAGATTAATTATGGTTTATGTTGATGGATATGTATTGCCAGTACCAAAGAAAAACCTGCGAGGATATCGCAAAATGGCTCAACTAGCTGGAAAAATCTGAAAAAAGCATGGAGCTTTGCAGTACACAGAATGTGTTGGAGATGACCTCAACTCAAAACTGTCTGGAATAAAATTCCCAAAGACAGTGTGAGCAAAGCCTGATGAACATATAGTGTTTGCTTTTGTCGTATTCAAGTCGAAAACACGTCGAGATAGCGTCAATGCAAAAGTTTTGAAAGAATTCATGGAGATACAAAAACCATGGACATTTCAATGCCGTTTGATATCAAGCGGATGGTTTATGGTGGATTTAAACCACTAGTCAACCTGTGAATAATTCTAAGGAATTCAATATTTGATACAAACAATTCCAAAATACTAGTTCTATTTTTCCAAAATAAAACATAAAAAATATGGAAGGTGTATGGTACGCCAACCAATGACTTTGTCTATTATTATTTGATTATCAAAGGAATATCTGTTCTCACAGTAGATTCAGGAATCATCCTATCTGGTATTACTGTAGCACATTCAATCATGTCTGTATCATGATTTCTCCTCAAGTGATATGTCTTTCATTTAGAACTTTGATTGCACTATTTTCTATTTGTAAGATACAATACTGCTTGTTGAACAAGTCTTTTTAGGAATTTTTCTTGAATATCATTTATTTTCTTAAACGTAATGTAGCGTACTTGCTTTGTATTTCCTTCTAATATCCCATCTGGGTCCTTGAGATGTGCACCATATTCAAAATAGAGTTTTACCGAGTCTTTGAATGGAAATACTGCACAGAAATGTCTCCATCTGTATACCTAAATCCAATTACGTGCCATCCAGGTAAGGCTTTTTCATAAATTTCTGGAACCGCATTTAAAATGAATTTACGTAATTTATTTACTAGTTTTTTAACACTTGGAGTATGCTCCTCGATAATGTCATTTGTGGTTGTATCTTTCATAGTGAATTTTAATTTTTATTAACTTAAGGATTTAGGGATTATCCGAAGAAAACTGTGCGTTCCATTCTTTAGACCATTTTCTCATCAAGTAAACTGCAATTGGTATTTCGATTACCATAATGACTATTACATTATATGGATACCTCAGAGTTTCGTCAATTGAGAACCCAAATAAGAAAAATCCTACAAGTAGTCCACACCAAAAGCGAAATTTTTCTATTCGATAAGCTGCCCATAAATCAACAATTGGAATCAAAGCCAGAATTGTTTGAATATTGATATTGACAAATTCTTTTTTAGACACCATGTAAATTCATCTTCTCAATTTTCTAAACTTAAGGATTTAGAGATATTGATGTGTCGGAATATTTTTCCATGGGTTAGTTTAGTAAAAGCATTCAAAATCCTTAAACTTGTATCATTTAACTTTTTAACGGAATCAGGTTTTGTCTGTACATACTCTTCGATTGTTAGGCGGTTGTTCATTAATGGGTTTGAATCATTTGTCATTAATAAAAAACAATATGGCACTATTGAACGGTTATTCTATAATTACCTACTTTACTATATCTCTACTAGATACAAAGTGGCATGAGTAGCAAAATGACTTCGATTTCATTAATAAAACACACAGTAAAGACAAAGACAAAAAAAGATAATAAAAAAATTGCGCGAACCCGTAGGCAAAGAGGATACCATTGGGAAGATACACTTGTAAAAAGATTCAATTCAACTGAAAACTGGAAAGCATTTCGATTAGGTTCACCAAGTGTAGCCCTACCAGATGTTTTAGCGGTAAATAATCACGATGCTACAATTTTTACTATAGAGGCAAAATCTGGCACTAGCACATCTCTTCCAGTTCCAGCAGATCAGATTGAAAGATGCCTGAAATGGATCAAAACATTTGATATTTACAGGAATCGAAAAGTGATTCTTGCATTCAAATTCCTATCAAAAAAAAGGATTGGACTGGGCCAGTATGAAAGTAGAGAATTAAGAGAATTTTTCAAAATTTGGGATGACTCCACAGGTATAACTGACTGTGTTTGTACATATGATGGAGAAATATTCTCAAAGATTAATGGAAAAAGAGAAAAACTAAATCTTGTAGAATTCACGATGCCATTTAAAACAAAGCACAGAACTAGTGCCTAACTATTTACAATGACAGCATAGTGTTTTTTAATGATTAGTGCCCAAATAACATTATGTCAGAAAACAATTCAAATAACTCAGAAATCAAAGAATCACGCATTATAATCACAGAAAGCAATGAAATGCTCCCAAAGTCATTATTGGAATCATCCTCTGAATTTGAAGGTAGCAGATCAAGAATAACTTTTGAAGAGTTTACAGATGAGAGAATGCTAGTCAGCTATGATGCATTTGGAAATAAACAAATGAAAATTAAAGTCCTTGAAGTTTCTGATGAAAACCCTCCATCGAAATGGAAATTTGGAGATCGTGTTAAAGTAAGTAAAATATTGGTAACTATAAAACATTTATCCACACAAGAAGTTGAGGAGGGTGAATTTGACATTGAGGCAATTGAACGTGAATTGGCTGAAAAAAGACACTATTCATCAACAAATAGATGGGTTCCTGCAAACGACATTAAAAATGGGTATGTTTTAGGTTCAAGACACACCACACTAATTAGCGACGCGTCAGCTCTGGATTATATAATATTCTAGTTCACCGATAACCATACAATAAATTAACCATTTTTCAACTAAAAACCTTTAAGCAACTGAATTTAAAATTTTGAATATGATTACAAAAACGATAAAAGTTAACGGAACTGAATTTAGACTCACATTAACTGATCAGGTAATTAGTCAAGTAAATAATCTAAAAAACTTGTATAATGCGGCTTATGAAGATCCGGAGAGCTTTGAGGAAGTGAGCGCTGAAATTTCAAGTACGATCAATGAAATTGCAACTGCTGCGGAACCTGCAGCATCTGATGGTGACCTAGATGGATTAATTCAAGAAATAATCAAAGTTGTTGATAATAAAGCAGCTGAAATAGAAAAAGAGTTGGAAGGAAAACCTGAAAAACCTACTACAAAAAAATCAAAGTCAAAAAAATAGGGAAATTTATCCTGAAAATTAGATAAATTTATCGTACTAGTTATATTGTAAATAAACAATGAATAGACATGGTAAATAGTTGTGAGTGCGGAATTTGTTCTCATCACACAGAGCAAGAATGTATTAAAAAAGAATGCAAATGTTGTTTAAATTTCCATGAAAGATCTGGTCCAAAATCAAAATAAATCCACTGACTTAATTTTCTATTGACTCTGTTTTTTGTAACAACCACATTTTTTTGTAATGTGACTAGAACATCCAAAAAATAAATGATCTTTGCAACCACACAAGACACATTTTTTTTCACTATTTTGCATATCTTTACACTTTTTCTAGAATGTGTTCTATTTTGTCCCTTAATTTACTATCCTCTAAGGATTCTAGAATTTTTAGGCGTATGTTTTTTAACCTATTTTCATCTTCTGAATACAATGCCGACATGGTCTGTATTTCTTTATCAAAAGAATAATTATTCAAATAATGCTCCAATTTAGATTTTAAATCTAAAAACTCATTTGATTCAAATTTCTCAGTCCCAATCTTGTTAATCAATACTTGGAAAAAACCAATCATTTTCAATATTTCTTTTTTAATTATCTCTAAATCTCCTGGTTTGTCTTCAAGCCTTAGAAGCGTATTGTGAGAAACTAGGATTTTTTCTAGTATATTTTTTAGATATTCATAATATGTGATCATGATTAATTTCTATGTGGTATTCTTAGTTTTAATCCTGTCCTTAAATATATTATTCTCTTCTCTGAAAAAATAAAATGTGTCTACTAGTATCTTCTTGAACTCTGCCTTAATTTGTAACAATTGGTGAACATGAAGTAAATATGTCATCGGAATAAAAAATATGGGTGCATAGTCATGACTAATTATGGATAATAGCATCATTCTACAAATCTGATATTGGCAAAATAAATTCCACGTTTATTCCTAGTACTAATTTGATATTTTTTGGATGATAAATGAGATTGGACCTAAGGGCTAAGAATTGTATTTGCAGAGTTTGTAATCAGGAATGTTACAGCGACTATGGTCACTGCTATTATGCCTGCAATTATCACAATTGTCCATTTCAGGATACTCATAGGATACTGAAATTTTTTCTTCTATAAAACTTCTATCTAAAAATTTGGGATTATGTGTATTATCCTATTTTTCTTTGATCTTTAGAAAACTCAAAAACGTAAATTGATCCACTTTTATTATTTTCTAATGATGATTTTGTGACAAACACAGAAACAGTTAACATGCTTCATGTCATTGGAAATTCTATATTCACAATCTTTCGTATGTTTCATAAAATGAATCCAATAAAATATAACTTAAGTTTTTATGAAAACAGTGTGGGGGGGGATCTAATTAAAGTCATTTTAATCTAAAAATTTAGAAAAATTCTTAAAAATCAAACAATATAATGTTAGTCAACTGTTACTTGCTCTACAAAAATTGATTTTACTCTTAACTTTAAATTATCACTATTTCCGCTAACTGACAATGCAAAGTGACGCATATCTAAAGTGTATTGATCCTCAATGTGGACTGGAATATCCAGTAAAAAGCACTAACGTTGAATGTGAAAAAGGCCATCTATTAGATATAAAATATAAAAATAAACCCTCGGACAATCTTAAAGAAGTATTTTATCAAAGACGTAATCCACAAGGCAATATTTTTAATGAAAGTGGTGTTTGGAGATTTCGGGAATTACTCAATTTTTGTCAAATCGATACAGAAAACATTGGGGAATGTTCAAAATATTTAGTTTCGTTGGATGGTGCAGAAGGCAGACAATCAAAACCTTACAAAATGTCAAAGGCTGCAGAATTTATTGGAATTTCCAGTGACACGTTATGGCTACAACCAGAAGGGTACAATCCAAGTGGTTCATTCAAAGATAACGGCATGGCAAGTGCAGTAACACATGCAAAAATGGTGGGAGCAAAAAAAATCGTCTGTGCATCTACTGGGAACACATCAGCTTCCGCAGGAATGTTTGCAGCAAATGAAGGGATAAACTGTGATGTATACATTCCATCTGGTCAAATTGCACCGGGCAAATTAAGTCAAGCATACCAATTTGGAGCTCAAATAGTTGAAGTCGATGGAAATTTTGATGATGCATTAAAACAGTCGCTATATGATGCAAAACATCACAATGGGTATACTGTAAACTCTGTAAATCCATTTAGAATTGAAGGTCAAAAAACAATCGTACACCGAGCACTAGAGTATTTGAAATGGGAGTCTCCTGATTGGATTGTGTATCCAGGCGGGGCACTAGGGAATACTTCTAGCTGCGGAAAAGCATTAATGGAATTATATGAATGGGGCTGGATAAAAAAAATACCTAGAATTGCAGTAATTAATTCTGAAGGTGCTAGCACATTATCTGATTTGTATAATGGCAAATTTGAAGGAGAGGAATTACGATGGAATGATGGTAACCCTAACACTGAATTGATTGAAAAGTATTATGAATATTTAGATAAAAACAAAATTAGGCCAAAAACAAAAGCGACTGCCATCCAAATTGGCAGGCCCGCAAATATACTAAAAGGCCTGCGTGCCTTAGAATTTACTGATGGAGTGGTAACAACAGTATCGGATTCGGAAATGTTAGATGGTATGTCAGTCGTAGGTTTGAATGGATTTGACTGTGAGATGGCATCGGGTGCATCAGTTGTTGGAATAAAAAAATTACTGGAAGAAGGAACAATCAAAAAAGACGACGTGGTTTTAGGAATTCTAACAGGCAGGCAAAAAGATGCTATGCTTGCAGTAGAGTACCATAACAATCCTAAAAATAAATTTGCGATTCCTCCTAAAAATTAGCCTTAATTAAGTAATTTATTTTATCTATTGTCTCAATCATATCTTAATCCTTAAAAGTAGGTTTTTTGAAACATTACCAACCAAGAGATGGTGCATAAAAAATAAAATGAAGAGCAGATATTGT
>JAERMO010000117.1 GCA_016844465.1 Nitrosarchaeum sp.
TTAAAAAAACATTTGAATCACATCGTTCATTAAAACAAGTTACTGTTGTAGATGAAGACATTGATCCTAATAATGCAGAATCTGTTGAATATGCAATGGCAACAAGATTTCAAGCTGATAAAGATTTGATAATAATAAAAAATGTACGAGGTTCTAGCCTCGATCCTTCTAGTGATCAAAAGAAATTGAAGACTGCAAAAATGGGTATAGATGCAACAAGATCTCTTTTAAAACGACCAGAAGGATTTGAATTAGCAAAAATACCAAAAATAAACACAATTAAACTAGAAAATTATTTTAAATAACGACTTTTATCTCTAACTACTTAAATTAAATTGGATGAAATCTAAAGTATTTTGATGCAAAATAACTCAGAAAATTCTTCCATTAGAGAAAAAAGTCCAGGAGAATCAAGCGCTGATGTGATTGTTAGAATGTTTCCATCTGACGCAAATCCAGCTGGAAATGTATTTGGAGGAGAAATTCTAAAACACATTGATATGGTTGCAGGTATTGTTGCTCAGAGACATTCTCAATCAAATGCAGTAACTGTTAGTATGGATAGTGTAAATTTCATAAAACCTGTTTTTGTTGGTAATGTTCTAAAATTAAATGCAAGAATAAATTATGTTCATAACTCTTCTATGGAAATTGAAGTAAGAGCTGAAGCAGAAGATATTGTAACTGGAATTAAGACTATTACTGGAACCGCTTTTGTAACTTTTGTTACATTAGATAAAAATGGAAAACCTACACATGCACCAAAATTATTACTTCAAACTGATGAAGATCGAACAAAATTTGCTGAGGGAAAAATCAGAATGGAAGAGAGATTAAAGTATCGTAAAAAATCTAATATCTGATTTTTATGGAACAGTTTAAGTGTCTCAAAAACTAATGTTACTTATGACCTCTGAAGAAAAATCAAATGAATGGGATTCCATTTGGCAAGAATATTCAAAATCTCTTGGAAACTGGAAAACTGTATTTGAGCAAATCCAAAATGCAACTAATGACATGCAAACCAAATTTAATGAAGTATGGGAAAAGGCATCCAAGGAATCTAGTGTAGATACTATGAAACTATTTGGTGAAAATTGGCAAAAGTCTCTTAGTGATGCTGGAATGAAATCATTCAAAGAATTCGGAGAGGCTTGGCAAAAATCTCTTAACGAAACTAATGCGTCAACCTTTAAACAGTTTGCAGAAAATTGGCAAAAGTCTCTAAATTCATCTGGGATGGAACACATGAAAGCTTACGGTGAAATGATGAAAACCTTCGCAGAAACATGGAATAACATGTGGCCTAAACTCAAATAATATGATGAATTATTAGAAAACTTTTCTTTCTTTATTTCTAAGTATGTATTGTTTACCAAAATCTAGAATGTTTATTTCCAAAATCATACCCACGTCGTTAATTCTTTGATTTTCTCTCTTGCCTCAACCAAAAATCTCTTCATTACAGAAATGTAAATTTTAGCAGCATAAACAATTTCTACATCTTCATCATTTCCTTCAATATCTAAAAATGTTGAAACGGTAACTTGTTTTTCATTAATTTTTGGTTCCTTATTGTTACTTCTTTTGTAATTAATTACTTCTACAAATACAGGCATTTGTCTTTTAATTTCAATTTGTAATTCTTCTTTTGATCTTAATTTTTCATTTCTCAAATTAGCTATTATTTCTTGATTAGGATCTCCTATGTATCTCTCCTGTGTTGTAATCATAATTTTGATTTTTGGTAGTTTTCTATGGTCGTTTTGGAATTTACAACTTTTTTTAATAAAATTCGGATAAATATTTTTATGTTCTTCATCATATTTTTTGTCAAACCATGAGACAAAATCTATGGCTTTTTGATCATTTTTTTCTTTTGCTTTTTCTAAAAATGTTTCTTTATTATATTCTCCAGATATAAATAATCCAAAATCCCTATTTGCTTCTTCAAAAATTCCAACATATACTTTATTTACAGAAAAAAGATATGAATTAAAAAAATAATTTACATAATATGGATCAGGATTAAACTGTTTGATCTGTTTTAGAATAGATTCACATTCTTCAATTTTCTCTTCAATATTCATTATTCTTTTCCAGAATTTATTATAAATTTTGATTGCTCCTTTAATTTTTGTGCAAGCTCTTTGAAAATTTCATTTACACTCACATCCATAAGGTTTATTGTAGCATTTTCAATCACTATTTGCTTTTCAAATTTTTCTTTTATTGCAAATGATACTGATGACCAATGAAGTATTCCCTTTAATTGCTCTTCTACTGTCACATTTGTTGTTGGAAAATTAGAAGGTGAAAAAACAATCCCATTTGTCCATTGCATAGTTGGAATGGCACCTCCTGATGATCTAGTGCTGAATGCTATTTGTTTTACCCAATCATCGAATTTGTATTCTATAACTTCATGAATCACTAGTTTCTTCCATGGTTCAATTGATATTTCCATTTGAAAATGAGTTTGATAAAACCAATTATAATCCTATTTTTTATGGCTCGATTAAGTGCAAATCACACATGAGTTGTTTGCCAAGTTTGATTGAATTGTTTTATAGCTTCTTGATATGCTGTAATTGAATCATCACCTGAAGTTTTTAGAAATTTTTCCCATTGTTCATTGAATTTTTTGATAGAATCGATGTTAGTTTCTTTAAATATATTTTCAATCATCTTTGTTTGCTGTTTTATGTATTCTGGACCTATTTCTTTCCATGTATTTTCCCAACTTGAACTAACTTTTTTCAAGAGCTCTGTATCTGATTCTAACGCTCTTTGACATGCATCATGATATGTCATCAATGTATCATTTGTCGCTTTTTGCCACTGTGCAAGTGATTCTTTCCATACTCCTAAAGCAGAATTGTATTCTTTCCATGCTTTTTCAAATTCTGGCTTGTTTGATGAAGATTTTGTCTGTTTTATTGGTTTAGGAACTATTTTCTTTACCTGATTCTTTTTTGGACTAGTTTTCTTCTTTGTAGCCATAAAATAGATTGAAAATAGTAGATGTTAAAGTTTTCAATTATTTCAGAATGTGAAACTTACTGATTATCTATTTTTCTTTAAATTTTGATGCCTTGCTAAAATTTGGTGCGTGTTTTTCCTCTTTATTCTTAAATAAATTGTAATGATATTCACATAAATTTCTAGTTTCTTTAAATCCTATTTTCACTGACTGATTGGCTTTAATCTTACACTCTGATATGCTGCATTTCAACACTCTCTATGAATTTTATCTACTAATAAAATTATATGATTATCAACAATGAAAAAG
>JAERMO010000043.1 GCA_016844465.1 Nitrosarchaeum sp.
AGACAAAGATCTTTGTCAGCCAAAAAAATGTGGTTTGGAGTGCATAAAGTATTGTCCAGTGAATAAATCTGGAGCAGATTGTATTACGCTTAATGAAGAATCAAAAAAAGCTCAGATAGATGAGGATATTTGTAATGGGTGTGGCATATGTGTTAAAGTTTGTCCATTTGATGCAATAACTATTGTTAATTTAGCATCTGAATTGGGAGATGAAAAAATTCATCAGTATGGTGCAAACTCATTTAGACTATACAAATTACCTACACCAAGAAAAGGAGAAGTCGTAGGATTACTAGGCAGAAACGGGATGGGAAAAAGTACTGTAGTAAACATTCTTTCTGGAAATTTAAAACCAAATTTGGGAAGATATGAAAATCCCCCGGAATGGGATGAGATTTTAAAGCATTATGGTGGAACTGAATTAAAATCTCATTTTGAAAAAATTAAAAATAAACAAATTCGCGCGTCGATTAAACCTCAACAGGTACATCATCTTGCGCAAGCATTTGATGGAACTGGAAAAGAATTGATTGAAAAATATGATGAACGTGGGATATCAAGAGAATTGATCAAAGAGTTGGGATTAGAAAATTCAATGGAGCAAAATCTTAAAGAACTTAGTGGAGGAGAGCTTCAAAGACTAGCCATAGCGGCTGTTGCATCAAAAGATACGGAATTTTATTTTTTTGACGAACCATCATCGTATAACGATGTTTTTCAAAGAAAAAGTGTGGCAAGAGTAATTCAAAGTCTTGCTAAAATTGGAAAAAGTGTAATGGTGGTGGAACATGATTTAACCCTCCTTGATTTTCTTAGTGATTACATCGAGGTACTTTATGGAGAACCTGCAGCATATGGAATTGTGTCTAGTGTATTATCAACAAAAATTGGAATCAACGTGTTTCTTGATGGTTATCTACCAACTGAAAACGTACGATTTAGAGACAAGAAATTTACTTTTGACACATCCTCTTCATCTACTGATGTGTTTCAAGAGGGAAGTGAGATAATGTCATATCCAAAACTAGAGAAAAGATACTCAACATTTTCAGTTACCATCCAACCTGGAAGAATAAGAAAAGGTGAAATTTTAGGCATAATGGGTGCAAATGCTTTGGGAAAAACAACATTGATGAAAATGATTGCAGGTGTGGAAAAACCTGATTCAGGAGAAATTGACAAGAAAATAAAAATTGCATACAAGCCACAGTACCTTCAAAATGATATTGATGTTGAAGTAATTGCATTATTAGATAAGGCAAATGATGGTGCTATTGAGGGAAGTCAAGAAGAAGAACAGATACTAGATCCCTTGAAAATTAAAAAATTATACAACAAGTCAGTAATTAATTTGTCAGGTGGAGAATTACAAAAAGTTTCAGTTGCTTCGTGTTTATTACAAAAAGTAGATCTTTATGCGCTAGATGAACCATCTGCATTTTTAGATGTAGAAGATAGAATAACTATTGCAAAATTCTTACAAAGGTTTGTTCGTTCGTTTGGAAAATCAGCCATAATAATAGATCACGACATCCAATTAATGGATCTTGTATCTGACTCTATGATAATTTTTGAAGGAGAGTCTGGATTATCTGGACATGCTACATCTCCAATGCCAAAGGCAGATGCAATGAATAGATTCCTAAAATCATTGGACATGTCATTTAGAAGAGATGAGAGAAGTTTGAGACCACGCGTAAACAAATTAGAGAGTAGACTTGATAAAGAGCAAAAAAGTGCTGGAAATTTCTATTACAAAAATTGACTCGAATGTTAAAGAAGTCATTAGAAAATATACTCACTTTACAGGAAAGTGAAGAACTCATATCATCTTTTGATCAAATTGGAGACATAATCATAGTTAGAATTCCGGATTCTTTATTATCAAAGAAAAAACTTATTGGTGAAACCCTACTAAAGGCGGTAAAAATTTCGAGGAGTGTTTTTTATCAGGCGTCACCTGTAGAAGGTGATTTCCGTACAAGAGATTTAGAGATTCTAGCAGGTGAAGACAAAACAGAAACAGAATACAAAGAATTCGGCTGTAAATTTACAGTGGATGTAAAAAATGCATTCTTTTCACCTAGACTATCTACTGAAAGAGAAAGAATTGCCAATTTAGTTCAAGATGGAGAGACCATAGTTAACATGTTTGCAGGAGTAGGTATGTTTTCAGTTATGATTGCAAAAAAGAAAAAATGTATTGTATATAGCATAGACATCAATCCTGTTGCAGTAAAACTCTGTGAAAAAAATATCACATCAAACAAGTTGATAGGAAGTATTATTTCTATAAACGGAGATGCATCACAAATTATTCAAGAACAACTAGAAAACATATCAGATAGAACTTTAATGCTTCTTCCAGAAAGATCTGATGAATTCTTAAAGTCTGCAATTCAAGCAACCAAAAATGGAGGCGTGATTCATTATTATTCTCATATTCATGCAGATAAGAAATCAGAGGCAGGAAAACTTTCTGAAGAACATTACATGCAAATAACTCCAGTCAAATCAGAAATTTTGGGATCAAAGATAGTTAGAGCGGTAGGGCCTAGATATTATCAAACAGTCGTAGATGTAAAAATTTCAAAATAAATCAATCATCTGATGAAATTGATGCAGATGTAGGTTTCGTGGTTGCCATTACATAGCCAATCCAAGCTACTACCCCAAGTATTCCACCTGCAATCATTAAAATAGATAATTGCAATACTATTGGACTCCATTCAGAGAGCATTAGCAGATATGCATAAACAAAAAATGCGGTAATACACAATACAAAAATAGTAATTCCCATACCCTTGCGTTTATTCAATGCGGTCAAGTTTTTTGTGAGTTATTTATTAGTTTGAACTAGGTTAATTCAATTGCCATTAGATATGCATCTTCACCATCACGATAATACGTGTTAATTTTTTGTCTAATCGTAAAACCTAGTTTTTCGTATAATCTAACAGCATCATTATTACTACATCTTACTTCAAGATAGAATTCATCACATTTCTTTAGTTTAATTCCATTGACAGATTCTTCAACAAGTGCTTGACCAATTCCTTTTTTTCTATATTCTTCAATAACTGCAATAGATACAACATGCCCTTTTTTCACAAATCCTAATTTTTTAAAGTTAGAAAAACCGTATTCAGTTTTGCACATTATATAACCAATATGTTTTCCTGCAATTTCTGCAACAATGAATGCCTCAGGTATTTCTGCCAGTAAACTTTCATAGAAATAATCAGAATAGTGTTCAGGTAGTGTTTTTAGATTAATTTCCATGATTGGAATTAGATCGCTTGGTTCGGCACGCCTGATGTCGCAATCACCCAATTGTCTAAGAATTACTTGCATTACTATAGTATTTTATTGTCAATATTTAATTTTAAACCACAGAAATTGACAAAAGCTCATGTTTACAAGTTAGGATTGAGACTTTAAGAAACAAAGATACACCAGAATAGAATTTGCAGTGTTCAGACAATGAGAATTTTTCAAATATTGTATAAATTAAACTGTATAAAATAAAAAAAGATAGTGGAAGAATTAAAGCCTAATTCTTCCTGTTCCTTTTCCAGTTGATATGTAATGACCTTTGAGATCCACTTTTTTTGGTTCTTGCATCTCAGAGAGTTTGATCTTTGTTGTACCCTTTGCACTCATTATCCATAGGTCGCCTGCGAGCTTTAACCGATTGTTGTCAATTGTCTTGTCTTGCAATCCCATGAATTCTGAAGGTATTACTGGTCCGGTAATGGTAGACGTTCCTTTATTGGTAGATCTGACCACTATCGTATCTTTGAAATCTATACCTGTCATCACTAGTAATAAATTAAAATTGCATATGTTGTCTCGTTATCTACAATTATAATATTTTAGCTGGATTGTAAGCTAAACCTTTTAAATATATTTTATCTAATTGGTAATGATGAAAGTTGGACGTTTGTTTGGAAAACCAAGTTCTTCAAATGACGGTGCTTTAGAAAAAACTCTGTCAGAGACATTAGTTAAAGATGTAATGTCAAAACAACTGATAATAGCTCATTCTTCAACAACTATTTTTCAAATAGCAAAAATGATGGAACAGGGAATTGGAGCCATTTTGGTAAAAAATGATTCTATACCCATAGGAATTATAACTGATAGAGACTTTGCAACTAAAATTGCTGCAAACAAATATCCTTTGGATACACCAGTAGGTAAAATAGCATCAATGCCTTTACAAACAATAGGTCCAAATGAGTCAATATTAGATGCAGCTATGAAAATGTCATCAAAAAAAATTCGCAAGCTTGTAGTAGTTGAAGACGTAAAAGTGATTGGAATAATCACCTCAACTGATTTGGTAAACAGATTATCTGAGATTAAAATCTAATTATCCTAAATAGTACATTTGTTGGTAGAGTGTTGATGTTTAATGATTTTAAATTCTTTAAAGATTTTGGTTGGAGTACTATTTTGTAGTGGTATCTATTATACATAACATTAATCAATATATCACTATTTTGAGTAATAAGAAGCAAGAATGCAACTCTATTTCAGCTACAAAACGATTTAATTGAAAGGTAGGGAGTAAACATAATGAGCGATTCTCAAGAAAACATAGTTTCCACAGTTAATTCGTTGTTTGAAGTAAGTCAATTCAACAAAGGAATCCATTCATTAGAATTTAGAATTATGGATAATGATTTTAAATCAAAATTCGAAAACTTGGCAAGAAAATTAGAAGACTTGAGTTATTTTTGCAAACTGGTAGAAATCAATGGTGAGAGATTCTTAATAATTGAGAAATTCACACCAAAAAAACAAAAAAAATGGTTAAACGCATCCTGGATTCCACGAATTTTGTTTGCAATTGTAATTACATTTGTAATGGTTGATGGATATTACAAAACCTTAGAGCTAAATACCCTAATAAACATAGGCGACCCCTTTGAGATGGCAATAATTTACACATTATCTCTTTTGGGGATTTTAGGAGTACATGAATTGGGACATCTAATTGCTGCTAGATATCACAAATTAAAGACAACTTGGCCATATTTTATTCCAGGGATTCCTGTTTTTGGATTTGTACCAACCTTTGGAGCGTTCATACAATCAAGAGGATTAACAATTAATCGCGAAATATTATTTGATGTTGCCATTGCTGGACCTATTGCAGGATTGCTTGTTGCAATTATTGTATCATTGTACGGCGCATATACCATGCCGATTATAGATCCAAATATTGTTGAACAGTTTGCAGAGGATGGTGGAAGTCTTACAGGATTACCATATGGTAATTCATTACTATTTCAAGGTGCATTAGCAGCGTTTGGAAAAGAAGATGTATTTTTTATTTATACGCCAGTATTGTGGGCAGCGTGGATCGGATTTTTAATCACATTTTTGAATTTATTGCCAGCTTGGCAATTAGATGGTGGACATTTGGCAAGAACTTTGTTAGGGCCAAGATTACATAAATATACAACATATGGAAGCATTGCAATTTTGATTTTTTTAGGATTTTGGCCAATGGCAATTCTGATTGTTGTTTTAAGTACAAGAAGCCAGAGTGCAAATCCATTGGATGATATTTCACCTTTATCAAAAAATAGAAAAATTGCATATTTGGGAGTCATTGCTTTAGCTGTATTGTGTGCACCTTTACCGGTTAATTTTTTATCGTAGTAACACTCTAGCTCCATCCATCACAACAGTGACTTTTTGTCTAGGACCCTGAGTTTTTAGAATATAATCCAATGAGGGTTTTATTCCAAACAGAGAAATCATGTTTAATTTTCTTATATAATATTCTGGAAGAATTGAAACTAGTCCAATTTGAAAATTCTTTTGTATTTCTGACAAAAATAATAAATCTTCCATCCCATCAACATATTTGATTGGATTTCGAAGTTGATCAAGAGTCAATCTTCCTTCGATGAATTGCTGAAGTGCATTTGATCCTAACCCGGATCTACATTCTGCTACCAATATGGCTAGCCCCCCATTTTGAATTGCACTAGCGCAGTTCCAAAGAGATGAAAGAGATTTTCCAAGATTATCGTTACTTGAATCTTTTCCCGTACTGATAATCACTGATTTATGGTGGCCTATGTCTTTGATTGCAAATGATTCTAGAATTTTTGTCGATGAAATGGTTTCTGAAGGATGACCTATTGTAAAATCAACTATTCCTTGAGAATTTGCAACAATTTCAATTGCCTGAATTTCAAAATTATCAGTAAAATTTTTTGCTTCATCTATACTTTCTGTTGATTGTCCGGGCGAAGGAACGTTGCTTTTTCTTTTTGCATATGCAGAAAGCATTGATTCTTGACCAAACTTTTTGATCAAACGGGTTGAAATTGTTTCATATCCAAATAAACCATCAAATTCCATTTCACCCATAAAAACTAGATTGGAATTTGAAAGATTCGAATTATCAAATTCATTAATTGAACTTCCTTCAGGTAATCCTGCTTTTATTAAATTCATAATTCTTTTCTCAGCCAAAATTTTAGGAAATGGTATAGATTTTTGTTCGCATATGGTAAATAATGATGAAATAATTTTTTGAATAGATTTTGAATTGTGTAAAACTACAAGTTCCATGGGTTTTGTCAAATCAATGGTATTCAGCTTTTCATTGATCGCTGCATCCTCCATGATTTTACCATCAGAATCAATTTTTTGTTCTAAATTCTCTGCTCTAATATCTAGAACAACATCGGTAATACCATAATTTAACCAGATTTCAGGCATGATTAATACACAATACAAACCAAAATAAATCCAGTGCGGTTAATTTTGGTGTGGAGTTTGTAAAAGAATTTGCGACATTTTTGTATCAAAACGGCATAATAAAATTTGGTGATTTTACACTTGCCAGTGGCAAAAAGAGCTCATATTATGTAGATTTGAGATTAGTTCCTAGTTTTCCTCATCAATTCAGAATCTTGATAAAACATCTTCAAAACGATATTGTTGAAAACATTGGATTGAGTAATTTTGATTCTTTAGTATCAGTTCCTACTGGCGGTTTAGTTATTGCATCGGCATTAGCAATTGAAACAGTTAAACCACTAATCTACGTCAGAAGCAAACCAAAAGATTATGGAACTTCAAAATCAATCGAAGGGTTAACTCGTGAAGGAATGAATGTTTTGATGATAGACGATGTTGCAACTACTGGAGGTTCAGTTGTAAATGCAATAAGATCATTGAAGGAAGCAAACATCATAGTAACAGATGCATATGTAATTGTCAATAGAATGGAAGGTGCCGATGAGGCACTAAAAGAATTGGGAGTAAAATTACATTCAATTACTAACGTTATGCAAATCACAGAGACATTATACCAACAAAAACTAGTTGATGAAAACATTCTAGAAAAAGTTAGAAATCAGATCGCCAAGTAATTTTGGCAGCTCAGACAAATGCCTTTCAATCATCTTTCAGATATAACTCTGATTCTTCATTGCAGCCAATAAATTTTGTCTCTGCTCATTTTAAAACTAATGGAAATAATATGGGCCCAAAGGGCTTCGATCCCTTGACTCCCCGGTTATGAGCCGGGTACTCTACCAAGCTGAGTTATGGGCCCTAAGCAGATGATTTTTATCTTCAGTATAAAATGTTATGAGCTCAACAGTATGCTTCATAACAACTATCAAGCAATAGATTTTGCGCAGAAATAGATTTATCTGCGATTTGGATCAAATCATCTGAATTAGTTGATGTTTTTTCAAGAATATTTTTCCAGGATGCAGCATGGCGTATATCAGCTTCAATATGGAGTTTAAAGTATTCCGTAGATTCTTCATTTGACATTCCATAAAATTCTGCCAAACCATCAAGTTTTGTTTGGCTTATCTTAGGAATCTCTTTTTCAAAAGCATACATTGCACAGGCTCCTCCTTCATATGTGTTCATCAATTCAGATAATTCTGAAATTGCTTTTCTAGTCTTTTCTAATCCATTGTAATGAATTAATTTATCTTCAGAAATTCCAAGTTCGCCTGCAAATTTAATCCAAGAATTTATGTGATCAAATTCTTCTTGTTGATTTTCAATTAATTCACCAATCACAGAATCTGGAGCTTTTTCTATTATGGGAGTCATGAAAGATGGAACTGCTTTAACGAGTTGAAAGTATTCTTTAGAATAACCAGCTAAAGAATCAAGAGACAGTTTTCCATCAGACCACATCTGATAGAATGGATGTTTTAGTAAACTTTTTTCTTCAATAATTTCATCAATTCGTTTTATTAGATTCATGACACAACTCATTATTTGCCAATAAAAAATCTTTGTGGTTTACAAAAGATTTTATGGACAAAATACTCAATTTTGTTGGGTTCCAGTGGTGTAGACCGGTCAAGCATACTGCCCTTTCAAGGCAGTGATCCCGGGTTCAAAATCTAACGATGAAAATCCCGGATCACTTTATTCAGAATCAGAATTCATTGAACCATTAAAATATTCCTTAGATGGAGGAAAGCGAATCAGGCCCATTATCTTAGTTTTGGCTGCAGAAAGTGTAGGAAAAATTGATGATAATACACTAGCAGCAGCTTGTGCTGTTGAATTTTTACATATGGAATCTATAATTCATGATGACATTATAGACAATGAAACAATGCGAAGACAAAAAGATCCCTTCCATATAAAATTTGGATATAATACAAGCGTCTTAACAGGAGATTTTGTTTTAGGATTAATTCTTGCAATTTCTTCCAGATTAGACAATGCACGAATAACAAAAGATTTGGCAACAACTGCAATGTTGATGAGTGAAGGAGAAATGATTGAAAGCAGATTAGAATCTAGCGAAGACGTCACATTTGATGACTATCTCAAAGTAATAGAATACAAAACTGCTACTGCGTTTGAAGTTGCAGCAAGAATAGGCGCAATAATTGCAAATGGAACTGAAGAGGAAATTGAAGCCTTAACAGAATATGGAAAAAACATAGGGATTTCTTATCAGCTCAGAGATGATTTGCTGGATTGGAAGAACGAAGATAAATTATTTAATTTACTTATCAAGAAAAGTTCTGATCCTAGAGATGTATTCAATAAAATGGAAGAGCTTTTGAAAGTGTATTCTGACAAAGCAGGAACAAGTTTGAGAAAAATTTCAGATAATAACGCAAAACTAAATCTGGAAAATCTTGTAAAATTTACGAGTTTTAAGGCATAAGACCTAGACTAAGTGTCGGAGCAGCGAATTGTACAAATTTGATGATTGGATCTGGGTAAACACCCAATCCTACCAAAAATATTATAGAGAACACCATAATTGCAATTACAGATTTTGGTTCTGATACTCTTTTTTGAGTTTCTCCTTCAAAGTACATTTTTCTCATAATCCAACCATAGTACGCTAGTGAAAGTGCACTGTTTAGAACTCCAGCAATTGCAAGCCAAGGTGCCCACCAAATAGATGAACCAGCATCTAACGCACCCTCAAACAACATTATTTTACTCCAAAATCCTGCAAGTGGAGGTACGCCTGCTAATGCCAATAATGAAATGGCCAATCCAAGAGATGTGATTGGCATTCGTCTCCCGAGTCCTTTGAGTTTATCAAGATTCGTTACGGCAAGTGTTGTTACTATTCCTGCAACTGCTATGAAAGCAGCGCCTTTCATTACTGCGTGATTTAGTATTTGATATAGAGAACCTTGCAAACCAAGAGAGCTGTATGGTGCTATCGCAAGTCCAATCAAAATGTATCCAGCATGAGCAATACTGGAATATGCCAACATTCTTGCAAGATTCTTTTGCATGATTGCAGCTACGTTACCAATTGTCATTGTCATTACTGCAATTACTCCAAGAGCTAGAGTCCAATCAAGATTGAGTACAACCATTCCTAGGACAATTATCCTAATTGCCGCTGCAAATCCTGCCTTCTTTGTCCCAGCAGCAAGTAAAGCAGTAATAGTAGGAGGTCCCCCCTCATAGGCATCAGGCAACCATTGGTGAAAAGGTACTAGTCCCATCTTAAATCCAAATCCAGCTATAAACATTCCAACCGATAGTAATGCCAGGGGCAACAATGAAGGATCAAGAGTTGAATAAGCCTGAATAATTTCGCCAATATTTGTTGAACCGGTTAGCCCGTATGATAATGAAATTCCATAAACAATAATTGCAGATGATAATGCACCAAACAGGAAGTACTTTAGTGCCGCCTCATTTGAGCTTGGATTCTTTTTCATAAATCCAACAAGAACGTATGTTGGAATACTCATTAGCTCCCATGCCACAAATAACATTACCAAGTCAGTAGAATATGCCACTAATACCATACCAATTGTTGAGAGTAGGATTAACGAATAGTAAACAGCAGGATAGTTTTGTTTTCGCATATAATTGAAGGATCCAACAGTAGTGAAGATTGCAACAAGTAACAATGCTATTGCAAAGAATCCACCAAATGCATCATCGACAAGTACATCTTTGGAGAATAAAGCAGATGGAAGAACATTATCGCTGATAAATTGATATCCAACATAAGCAATTGAAATAATTAATGCTGCAAAGGCGATAACTGCATAAAATGAGTTTGACCCCCTTTCTTTTCTGGCAATACTGATAACAGGTAACAAAACTCCCACGGTGCCAAGAATTGCAATTATTACCAGTGGAGTTGAATTAATTTCTAACATCTCATCATATCTCCTATATCAATAATATCAGGACTACAAATAGTAATCCTGCTCCAAATACGAATAGATATGATTGAGTTACACCGGTTTGAGTTCCTTGAACTACCCTAGCACTCCAACCAACTGCTTTTTGTAATCCGTTATTCATCCCATAATCTATAACAGTCTTTTCAAAGTATCTGAATACTCCCCTTGAAAGCCACAGTGGAGCCACAACAAAACACCAGTAAATAATTGCGTTAAGATATAATCTATTTAGGAGGAATTTGTGGATTCCATAAAAGAATATATTTGAATTTACGAATTTAACAGGATCAACCCATCTACCAATATAGAACACATATCCTAATCCAGTTCCAATTGCAAAAGCAGATAACGATGCAGCAAGTGCAACTGGATTAATTCCATCTAAGAATCCAGGAAGTATTGAATTTTCTATTTCGTGTTGTACAGAATGTATTGCAAATGATTCTTCAAGATAATCTGTAAATAATTCATGTAGTCCACCTTCAAACGACAAGCCGACTACACCAATAGCAATTGTAAGTACTGCAAGAATTCCATATGGTACCCACATAGATAACGGTGCTTCATGAATATGATGTCCTTCTTCTTCCATCTTTTGAATATGTTTACTCTTTGAACCATAGAAGACCAGCCCCAACATTCTAGTCGTGTAAAATGCTGTGATTGTTGCAGTTAATACAGCAATTGCAAATATTGGCATTGCCCACTCATGTCCGGACGTGTAAACAGCTCCAAAGATAGAATCTTTACTCCAGAATCCAGTTGTGATGAATGGGGCGCCCATTAATCCAAGACCTGCAGCCCACATAAACGCATAAGTCTTTTTCATATTTTTGCGCAATCCACCCATATCAGTCATGAATCTTGAACCTACAACATGTAACAATGAACCTGCAGCCATGAACAATGATGCCTTAAACATTGCATGTGATATTAAATGAAAGAAACCTGCAGTATATCCATTAACAAATTGTTGTGATAATCCAGCAATACCTAGTACCATCATCATATAACCAATCTGAGAACCAGTAGAGTAGGCAAGTACTTTTTTAATTTCAGAATTGACCATTCCCTGAAGTCCCAAGAGAAGCGCAGTGACTGCACCAACTAGGAGAATTACTTCAAAGAATTGATCTGCTAAAATTCCAGCAGCGCTTAAAGCAAAAACTAACGGTGCCAGTCTCATAACTAGGAAAACACCGGCTTTTACCATTGTTGCAGCGTGAATCAAAGCAGAAACTGCGGTTGGGCCAGTCATTGCCTCTAAGAGCCATTCGTTTAGTGGGAACTGTGCTGATTTGCCAATAGCACCACCAAATAATAAAATGAATGCGGGCATTAAGAGACCTTGTGCAGACATTGTAGTTGCCCAAGCTGTATCATGCATTAATTCTCTAAACCCAAATGTTCCGGCAAATATGAATATCAAGAGCATACCTGCAATCATCATCACATCACCGACTTTAGTCATGATGAAAGCTTTCATACCAGCATGAGTTGGCGAATAATAATCTAAAAGACCAAGAACAGTTCGTCCTTCGGTACCAACGTGATCCTTCTTTTTATCACGATACCAAAAGCTGATCAATGCATATGATGCAAGTCCTACGCCTTCCCAACCAAAGAATACTTGTAATAAATTATCAGACAATACAATTAATTGCATAGAACCGATAAAGAACATCATCCAGAACCAGAATCGTGTAATTGATTTATCGCCTTTCATGTAACCTGTACTGTAAATCATAATAAGAAATGAAATCCATCCAACAACATTTGCCATAATTATTGAAAGAGGATCAGCTAGTACCCCTGCTTTAATACCAATAGAATCAATCCAGGATATTTGATCATGAATTTCATGCGTTTCTAATGCTAATGGAAGTAAAGATGCTGCAGATAGAGCACTCATCAAAGCAAATGCCACTGCAACATATCCAGTTGCATGTTTCGATAATTTCCCGATTCCTGGGATTATCAAAGCAGCAATGAACGGTAAAATCCAAACTAACCATGCACTTGTTGCACCCACTTCAAATGGCAAACCTAATACTTCAGTTGCCATCTACTAAACCCCCAACACTCCATTCATGTATGGAATAATTGTTTTAAAGAAAATGTCAGGATAAATTCCAAGAACTATTGTAAAACCTGCAAGTACCATCATTGGAGCTGTCATATACCAACTTCCTTCCTTGACATTCTCAAGATTTTGCGGTAGTTTTCCAAAAAATACGCGCTTTAACATCCAAAGAATGTATGACATTGTTAGTACTGTTGCAACAAGGCCTAAACCAAATGTTACTGCTCTAACTGTAGAACCATCGTGAATTGCAGTTTGTAGTGCTCCAGCAAATAAAGTCCACTCCCCCATAAATCCACTTGTTGGTGGTACACCCATAATTGTCAAGGCGCCAATTACGGCACATACAGCAGTTATTGGCATCTTACCAGCTAACCCACCTAGTTGAGAAATATTTCTAGTACCAACTTTGACTATAATAATTCCAGCCATCATGAAAAGGATACCTTTACCAAGTGCGTGTGTGACATACATCATTTCAGCTCCGGATAATCCAAGTACAGACATGGAACCAATTCCAAATAGAATATAGCCCATTTGGCTAATACTAGAATATGCAAGTAATCGTTTGATATCGTCTTGCATTAGTGCCATTGCGCCACCATAGATCATTGTAACAAGACCCCAAATGT
>JAERMO010000118.1 GCA_016844465.1 Nitrosarchaeum sp.
AAGCCTAGTGATTCTAAAGCCATTGGTTCACAGACAGAGAATGCATCATGGGCTTCTGCAACATCTATATCGCTTGAACTGTGTTTAGACATTTTTAGTGCAGAGAATCCAGCAAGACGTGTTGATTCCATGTAATTTAAAGTGTTTTTTGTAAATCCTGCCGAAATTGTTTTTTGTCCTATCCCTGTAATCCAGATTGGATCATCCGTAAATTTACTGTAAAAATCTTCAGAAGCAAGTAAAATAGACGCCCCACCAGTACATGGTCTAGAACAATTTAACAATCTAAGATCATCCGTTAATTTTTTAGAATTCAATACATCATTTAGGGAATATGCTTTTTCTGAAAGTGCATTAGGATTGTTTTGAGCTTGTTTATGGTTTTTTACTGATACGATTGCCAAGTCTTCATCAGTAATTGAAAACTCTCTTTTGTATGATTTTGTAAAAATACTTGCCCAAAAAATAGGATGTTTAAATTCACCCCTGGAATTATCCCACTCTAGAATTTGCCCAGGACTATCATATCTTTCAGCCCCAGATACTAGAACCACGTCTGCTAGACCTGATGCAATATACGAATACGCCGATACGATTGCATTTGTTCCAGAATTACACAAACTTTCAATAGTATGTGCAATTTTAGGTTGAATTCCAGACATTTCAGATAATATTGCAGATAAATATTTTGAATTATTATTAGTAGATACTAAAACTGCATCAATTTCATTCCGGCTTAAATTAGGACTGTTATCAAATAATTTTTTTGTTGATTTTAACAGAACAGATTCAATTTTTGAGTCATCTTTTGAAAATGGGGTTATCCCATAGGACACAATTCCAACTTTTCCCATTTATTTTTCCTCTGAAAACGTATCTCTAAATAATTTGAACGAATCTATTACGTTACCCACAGGATTGAATTGTATTGTTGGTAAGTCTATTCCTGCGTCTCTAAATTGTTGCAGTTGTTTAATGCATTGATCAGGTGTTCCAGCAATTGTTAAAGACTTTAACATTGCATATGAAATTAATTCGTGATTTGATTTAAATCCAGATATTTGAAATTCTTCAAAAATATTTTTAGTTTCAGCCATATAACCATTTTTTGCCAAAAAATCGCGGTATATTTTTCCAACTGATATATAGAATGCGAGGGTTTGTTTTGCTCGAGTTATTGCAATTTCTGCATCCATAGAAACACAACTAATTATTTGACATGTCACATCTATTTTTCTTTTTGATTGCATTTTTTGTATTGTTTTTTTCATTTCATTTAAAGGTCGTAAGTAAAAGATCACACCGTCTGAAACGTCCCATGCGAGGTTTACCATTTTTTGATTAACTGCAGCAAGATAAATTGGAATTCCTGCCCTATGTGGTTTTATCAACAGTGTAAAATTCTTTAAATTAAAAATTTTTCCTGAATAATTTACCGGTTTGCCAGACAAAGCCATTTTAATAATTTCCACATACTCTGTCATCCTCAAGATAGGATTTTCAAATTTGTATCCGTGAAAATCTTCAACAATTGAGGCACTACTTGTCCCAAGACCAAGTAACAATCTGCCCTTTGATAAAATATCTACAGTAGCTGCGCCCATGGCAATTGACGCAGGACTTCTAGAGTAAATGTTGATAATAGATGAACCTATTTTCGCCATTGGAGCTTTTTGTGATACCTGACTTAACATCGAGAAACTTTCCATGCCCCATGTTTCTGGAATCCAAATTGTATCTACGTTTGTATGAGATAGTAATTCAGAGCATTCTAAAACTTGATCTACACTGAGGAGAGAGCCCAAACTATATGCTAGTCGCATAGTTTACCTGAAACATTTGATAATTATATTCTGATCTCTTTTTTTCATTAATTTTACCTTTTATCCGTAATCTTGACAAACTCTGATTTTAATGGTCCGAGACAATACTCTTGGATGTAAGACCAATGATTTTCTTCAGATAGAATTTTTGATTTTTCAGATAATAAGTTTAATAAAACTAGGTCAGTCATCGATTTCACTTGAGAGCAATATTTCCAGCCATCATCAAAATTACAGATGGGTGAATTTTGCATATCCACATACATCTTTCATACCTTCCTTGAGAATCTTTTCAAGCATTATTGACACTATCACATGGCAGTTATCAGTCTTATCTTGAGGAATAATATGTACCGTCTTTTAAAGAAAATATTGGATGTTTGTTCAATTTGAACAGACATGGATTCTTATTTTTAAGGGCAAATCCAAATCATGGTAACTACAATCTTAATGGTTAACAAAATTAGATCTGAGATGGTTTATCATAAATTTGGAAATGATTGTGATGGCAAGTATTCAGAATCAGATAAAGAGGAATCTACAAAATGAATTATAAAATTTTTTCAGAGACAGAAAAAACGTCATCTGGTGAATTTAAAGTAAATGCATTACTTCAAAAAATAACCAGCCAGATTGAATCAGAACAACAAAGAAAATAAATACCAAAAACAGAGCAATGTATCAAGATCATTCAGCAAAATCTGTCCTTGTAATTGAATTTAAAATGTATCGACTTTAAAATTTAAAGGAAAAATTTATTTAAAAGGAAATTTTGTTATTCTTTTATAGTTAGGATGAGAGTAATTTTATGATAAGTCTTGTATGAGTCACTAGTATTATCTATTCAAAATCTACAAAAAAGTAAGTACGGTAAAGGAAATAAAAAAAAATTAAATGCCATAGTGCATGCTCTCAATAGAGCAAGATCGTTATTTTTTTCTGAAAAACAAAACTTGGAAATTGCTGCATCGTCAACAAAACAAATTAATTTTAGAAATATTAAATCCGAAGAACAAATTCATCGAATTCTTGATGAGTTTATGGATGATTTTGAAAAGCAGTGCCTGGAAAAAAATAATGGGAGTGCAAAAAACTATTCATTATTCGCCGTAACAGTTGAACAAAATGTTTGTCAAATATCCACTAAAGTACAGAGTGCAAGCAATACATGATCCTTTAGGACTCGTATTTGTCATTACAGAGCTTGCAATAGACATAGAAAAAAATCTGGGCATACCATACGAATTTGATGAGACCTTATTGAGACAGATCATGCCACTAATGCAAAGATACTACATTCAGTCAGATAATCCTGTTATCCAAATCCTTGATGAATTTTTGAATATGCCTAAATTCAAATTGACAGTTCAAATTGGTGATAATCACAAAAAAATCATACAGAAATTTTTGGATTACAGTATCATTCGACTTCCGCTTGATGACAGAATCAATAAAGTAAAATTTCTATTAGAGAAAATAATAAACGAGGAGGTTGATTCTGTTTCTCTCGGATATTATGATACACTCAAGATAGCATATGGAGATAATCAACTTCGTCCACATCTAGTCAAAATAGCAAAATCTATGCCTAAAACAAACAGGAGATTTGCCAATACCATATTAGAAGAAATTTTAATGCTTTGAGAATAATAGTCGAAAAGAGATGATCGATATGACGATCATGAATAAAAATAAGAGTTTGGAGAAAAGACATAATTTTCTAGATCTTGTTCGTAGAATTTTATTCTAAAAAATTGACAAAATGGCTTTTTGATTTAGATTAGTGATTTTAACTTTAATGCTTTTACAAACATTACATGGCGATTCTGTTTAGTAAGGGTGAATCTAATGAATGAAGTTTTGATCGATAGTCCCATGAGTACTGTCAACGCGCTTTTAAAATTACATATTGGCGATGAAGGAAGATTATTGTATTTGAGAAATGCACTAAAAAACGGCAAAGTTATTTTTAATTCAGATAAAATGTTCCTTCAAAGAATGCAAGAAAAATTAGACCAAATGTACAAAAAGCAGTCAAGACCCACAAATATTTCATCAGCTAGACTAGTCACTCAAAAAAAATTATCAGAATACAATTCACATAGCTCTGATTTTACGAATAAGATTTATAATTTGTCTCAGTCCAATCAAGAGTACAAAAATAAAAACATGTTTGAGGAACAAAAACAAGTTCTAGATTTAGAAAAAATACTTTTTATGCTAACTGACTCAATTGCAGAGTTAAAAGAAACACAATCTAAAATATTAACAAATTTAGAAATTATGAAAAATGATTATAAAAATTATGCAATGCACAATCAAAGTTCTAATGAAATAATCACAGATAATCTAAATAAAAAAAATTCTGAAAGTGAATTTACAAAAAAAGATGATATGAAATTTGAAGAATTTTTCAAAAAAGAAATAATTTCAAACAAATCAAGAGTATCGCATAATTTTAAAATTTCTGATATTATGGCATGGTCAACTTCGGGCGTATTCATCGTGTGGTTTGCAAGTTTTTTGAATCTAATTGATATGGGTCCATTTCAGAATCTACTTTTGGGATTGTCCTTAGGTTTAGCTATTTGTGTTGGGCTCAGTCATAAAATGCAAAAAAAATAAACATCATCCAATTTATACAAATAAAAATCACAGAACCTTATTTGTAGGCACAATTCTTGAAGATTTGAAAATATTCAAGAAAAAAAGTTCTGCACATAATTTTAGCAGTATGTTAATTAACATTGAGGTTGGATATTATGAGATAAATTCTTAACTCAAATTATTGAGTGACCAAACTTGTATTGAAAATTCTATACAAAAAAGCACGTTTTGGGATGAAGCAACAAAATACACGGCATCTGTAAATGGAGACAAGTCATTTGTAAATGAAATAGCATACATGATGGTGACCCTTCATAGAACTGGTGCTTAAGTATCCAATAATTTATTTTGACATATTTTCTATTTCTGATGAGCACTCTTCTATATCCTTGAAAGAATCAATTGAATACCAAAACATGTTTTTGAATTTAACTGAATTTAACTTTCTTTTTTTTGCGTAATCTGGAAAAACTGTATTTTCTATATCCCCTTTTTCAGGCAAATCTTTTAGAGTTTCTTTTTGTAAATGATAAATTCCAGCATTCATCCATAAATTGGATATTTTTCTTTTCTCTTTGAATTCAGTCACCACGTCATCTTTGATCTCCATGATTCCAAATTTTGTTTTCAATTCAATTGATGCTATTGAATTTGGTTTTTTTGCCAATTTATTAAGATCTATATTGGTAATAACATCCCCATTTAATACAAAAAATGATTTGTCTTTAACTGACGAACCAGCCTGCTTTATTGCCCCGCCAGTACCTAGTGGTGTTTTCTCTATGGAGAATGTTATTTTTACTTCAAAATTATTTTTCATGGAAAGAAAATTCTCAATCATTTCTGATTTATAACCAGAACAAATTACAATCTCACTAACTTTAAATTTTTTCAGATATTTTATTTGCCACTCAATGATTGGAACGTTATTTAACGGAACAAGGGGTTTTGGAACATAGTCTGTGATTGGCCTTAGACGCTTTCCTCTCCCCCCTGCTAAAATTATCGCCTTCAACGAATAGTCAATATCCACATGATGTTATAAATTGATTAATTTCTTAAAATGTAAAAAAATTTTTTAAATATTATAACTTGATCATTATAACTAGAATTATTTTGTGAATAAAATAGCATTATGAATTAAAATTTTTGTACTAATCTACTTTTTGCAGATACTGCAATAATTGACATTATTGAAACCGTAAGTATTAACACAGTGATTGTTCCAAATTCTGGTACAACTTTTGTTCCACTTATTGAAATATCATGACTACCTGATGAGTATCCCAACTTTAAAGATTGGACTCCTTGGTCATCTATGATTTCATAGTCTTTAGTAATCTCTCCATCCACCATCACCATAAATTCTCCTTCTAAGACATTTCCTACAGGTATGACTGTGACGCCATCACTATCCCCAACAGTTGCAAATGATAGTTTCTTGTTTTCTTCATCTAGCCCAAAATTGCTTAATTGTGATGAACTCTGAATGATTAGTTCTACGGGACTACCTTCAACCATCACCTGCATAGTACTTGATTGTAAATTTACCGGTGGTGTTGCAATTAATTCTGGTACAGGCGGTGTTGTAATTTGTTCTGGTGTAGCAACAGCGTTCTGTATTTTTAAGGTCTTGAT
>JAERMO010000008.1 GCA_016844465.1 Nitrosarchaeum sp.
TATGTCAGAATCCTTAAAAAACAAAATTATGCCGTAGAGGAAGTTCCAAGAATTGGTGTTAAAATTGATGGCAAGAATGTCTATCCTGTATTGAATGACGTCGCAGTATTTTCATCAAAGAGTGCAATGCTTATGGAACATACATTACGCGTAAATGACGAAGAAGTATGGCATGATAACAGCGATGGAATTATCGTGTCGACTCCAATTGGTTCTTCTGCGTATTCAATGTCTGCAGGAGGACCTATGTTATTCCAAGATTCGGGTGTATTTGAAATAATTTCTGTAAACTCTTTGGATATCACAAGGAGACCAATAATTGTATCAAATACTAGTTCTATTCAAATTAGTGATATATCAGCTAGACTACACTGTGAAGTTGTACTTGATGGACTTGACCGATACAAAGTAACCAACATGGTTGAGTGTACTCAATTTTTCCCCCCTGCAAAAATCATTAGACTCAAAAAAGATTCTACTGCAATATCTGCACTTGCAAAAAAGGTCCATCTTGCAGGGGAATTACTCAGTATGCCCCCTAGTTCTAAACTATTGCTCAAAACACTAGAATATGAGGGTGCTTTGACACAAAAAGATCTTTCCAATAAAACTCTGCTTCCAGATAGAACCGTGAGGCTTGCACTTAGTCATTTACTTAAAAAAGGATACGTCAAAAAGAAAGTTTCAATTCGGGATGCGCGACAGAAAATCTATGAGATAACCAAGATAGAATAATTGGTTTTTTTAGTTGTAAAAGTCTCACGACATTTTTTGAGTATGTGTTGTATCCTCATCACATGCATGTTTTACTCTTTTTTGAAGATCCAACTCGTAGCAAATATTAGAGCAAAAGCCTTTTACTGTTTTTCGAAATTTTTTTCCACATTCAGTACATTTTAACAAATGCTCATCTTGTTTTTTTTTGATCATATTAAACTTTTATCATTCATGATTTTTGTATTTTTTCTTATTTAAAATAAATAATTTATTTCCTTAAAACAGCATTTTTTACTTCTTAGATGCGGCGATTACAAATGCCTCAAATGCTTGCTCAGGATACCCCGGTCTGCTATTAAATTCTGGATGGAATTGAACTCCCAGATAGAATTTATGTGCTGGTATTTCTAACACCTCCATACGTTTTCCATTGTCACTTTCTGCTGAAAATATCAGCCCATGTTTTTCAAATTCAGGAATGTATTGTTTGTTGATCTCATATCTATGTCTATGCCTTTTACTTATTGTATTTGCATTGTATATTTTATGTGTTATAGTATTTGGTTTTATCACAATATCATTTGCTCCTAGTCTTAATGATCCTCCCATCCCTAACACATCTTTTTGTTCTGGAAGCAAATCCACAATTGGATTTTTAGTATTTGGTTCAATCTCAGTAGAATTTGCATCCTTGAGATTCAAAACATTTCTTCCAAATGCAACTGCTGCTAACTGAAATCCAAAACATATTCCAAGATATGGGATATTTTTCTCTCTTGCATAATTTGCCGTTTTAATAATTCCCTCAGAGCCTCTTGCTCCAAATCCACCTGGAACTAAAATCCCATCATAATTTGATAAAGTATTAAAATCATTAATTGATTCGGAATCAATCCAATCAATCTCTATGGATTTTCCTATTTTTGCACCTGCATGCTTTAAGGCATGATTAACACTAACATAACTATCTGCAAGCGTAACATATTTTCCAACCATCGCAATTTTTATTTTTTGGTCTTCACGATTAGTCATTGACTCTACAATACTATTCCATTTGTTCCAATTTGCTGACGCATTAACCATTCCAACTTTTCCAAATTTTGTAAATAATGAATCCATTATTCCCTGGTCATACAATATTTGTGGAACTTGAAAAATGGATTTTACGTCATGGCATGATAATACATCTTTTGAAGTGACATTGGTAAATAATGCAATTTTTACTTTTGTTTTTTCTTCTAGTGGCATTGTACATCTAACTGCCAAAAAATCTGGCTGAATGCCAATTCTTCTTAATTCTTGTGCACTATGTTGTGTGGGTTTTGTTTTTTGCTCTCCTACTACATCTAATGATGGCGCAAGTGTAACATGTACAAAAACTATATTTTGAGGCCCCTCCTCAACTCTCATCTGTCTTAGAGCTTCCAAAAATGGCAGTGACTCAATATCTCCAACTGTACCTCCACATTCTACAATCAAAAAGTCTAAATTTTCATCTTTAGCAATTTTTCTAATTCTGTTTTTTATCTCATCTGTGATGTGAGGGATAATTTGTACACATGCCCCAAGATATTCTCCTTTTCTTTCAGATTCAATTACTGCTGAATAGACCTGTGCAGTAGTAATGTTGTGGCTTTTTGGAATATTTTGATTTAGAAATCGTTCATAATTACCAATATCCATATCACATTCACCACCATCTTCAGTGACAAAGACCTCCCCATGAGCAATTGGGTTCATTGTTCCGGCATCATAATTTAGATATGGATCTATTTTGATACAGGATACTTTTTGATCTGCTAATTGTAACAACTTTGCAATAGATGACGTAGTTACACCCTTACCAAGCCCAGACATTACCCCTCCGGTTACAAAAATAAACTTCGTCTGCACATTAAGAAATCAATCATCTGGTTTTTGTATGTTTTGTTATTTTTGACCCTAAAAATACAAGGTCTGTAATTCCATTGTAATGATTTATGAATAACTGTTTTTTACTATTTATTTAGAGTTTATCGCCAAATCTGGATCGAAATGCATCTACTCTACTTTGAGTTTTGTATTCCTCCGGATGCGAGTCTTTTCGTGAACGTTCCTCTAACTTGTGTTTGTGTTCCTCTCTGGCATGATGCAGCCTATCTTTTTCATGGATAAATTCTTTTTTACAGTATTGACAGATCACAATTGTTTTGTTATGTTCATGTCTTACATGTCTTACCAAATCATCATGATTATCGAACTTTGTATCACATTGTATGCAATCATTTTTTTTGTTGTGGAAAAATTGCATGTTCATCTTTCAATAATATGTATATTTAAACTCAATATTTATCACCGATTTAAAATTTTATCAATATTTTCCAATATTGTTTTTCTGTGAACGAATTTTGTATGCTGACTCAATGTTTACATTGTACTTCTTTAATATTGAATTTTTTATGAATCTCATACATGATGGTAGAACATAACTATTGTAGTCATGAATATGCCCATAATGGAACACTATCATGTAGAAAATGTGGTAAGATTAGATACTATTAGTAAAATAATTTTGACTTTGTTTTATGCGTAGTTTATGAAATCAAAAATAGTGTAGACAATAAAAAATCATCCACTAGTAACAGGTTCGCTTGATGACAAATGGCATACCGGACAGGGTGCTGAAGATGAGGTCTCCCCTGAAACATGATTTGAAAAAACATTCTTACATTTAGCACAGACACGAAGATGTGAAATATCTACCATAACTTTGTGATGAGTGATAAGTTATTAAATTAAACTTATTTGTGTTTTTAATACAATGTAAGATCAAGGATTTTGAAAATAAAAAAGAAAAGAGGTTTGATTTGATCTAAATGACTAAATAATATTACAATGTATTATTTGTAATGGCTTTATACGATCCTGAGGAACCAAGAAGATCGGTAGATCTTTTAACTGAAGTGATACTGAATTCTAGTAGAATTATTTACTGCCATTACTTTATTGAGTGTGGCAAAAAGGCAAGCAAACAAATCAATTTAGATAATAAAATGATTGATGTCTGCGATAGTCACTATGATGAAATTCAGTCAAAGACTAAATAAAAAAGAGTTTAGAATCAAAGAATCATGAAAAATATAACAACGAGAAAATATTGGAAAGCTAACGATTTTTTCTTCCAATAACATGATTTCTTTCCTTTTCCTATCACTCTACTACGCAGACCTGATAGTTTCCCGTTAATACCTTGTACGTCAAAATAATACTTAAGATTTATCTTTTGAAACAATATTTTGTAATATTATTTTGTTACGCCATAATTGAGGTTTCCATCACTCTTAATTACAATTTGATGATTAGTGATATGATTAGGACAAATGAATTGTGGAAAATGTGATGCTCAAGTAACTGAAATAAAAACACCCGCCGGTATAACTTTATTGTATTGTAACAATCAGTTTTGCTATCTGTTTGGAAAATCTATTTTTCACGATCACATTCATGATTGAAAATATTATTTTATAAATTATGTTTATGTATATATGACATTTACAAAAAAAGGTTATCTGTTGTATCTTTTGAACATAATAGTGGTTAATACCAATTCCATTGAAGATAAAACAAGTCATCTCAAAACTAGAGTTGTCACCAAAATTTCCAAACGGAATTGGTCTTAAACTCTAGTTACCAAAAAAAAAATTGGAATCTATTTCAAATAACTGCGAGTTAATTTTGATTTTGTTTGACTTTTGAGATTCTTTGTAAATGACTCTATTCTTGATTCTATTTTATTTTGTGAGGTATTTTCAATTATTTTTAAAAAAGCACTACCAACAATTACCGCATCAGCTCCTGCTTTGATGTATTTTTGGACATCATCTGAAGTTGAAATACCAAATCCTACACCAACTGGTATTTTTCCCTTTGTAATTTTTTTGACATCTCTGATTGCTTTTAAAGTATAACTATGAATTTTTGTTTTAATTCCGGTTGTGCCATACACCGCAACTAAATACAAAAACCCTGAAGATGATTTGGAAATTTTTTCTATTCTTGATTTTGTTGTGTTTGGTGATATCAAAAATATGGTGTCTATTTTATTTTTGGCAGACGCGATATATTCTTTTGACTCTTCAACTGACATGTCTGGAAGAATTATTCCATCAATTCCCGCATTTTTAGATTTGCTAATAAACTTTGGATATCCCATATGATAGATGATGTTGGTATATGTCATTAACACAAGTGGTATATCTGTCTCTTTTCTAATCTTTTTTACAATGTTGAAGAATCTGTTGATTTTCGTTCCAGCCTCCAAAGATACAGTGCTTGCATTTTGAATTATTGGGCCGTCAGCTAGAGGATCTGAGAAAGGAAATCCCAATTCAATAATATCTGCTCCTCCTTTGATCAATCCTTTAACTGCTGAAAAAGTTGCATTCTCATTTGGATAGCCTACCATGATGTATGCAATCAATGCCTTTTCTTTTTTTGCATCCAATTCTGCAAATTTTTCTTTAATTCTTGTCATGTGTATTCAAATAATTTTGCACTTCTTCCACGTCTTTATCCCCTCTTCCTGAAAGTGTAACTACGATCGATTCAGATTTTTTGCTCTTTTTTGCAACCTTTATTGCTTCAGCTATGTCATGAGCCGATTCTAGTGCCGGAATTATTCCCTCAGTTCTTGTTAATGTTAAAAACGCATCTATTACTTCAGCATCCGTGGCTGAGTGATACTTTACTCGTTTGCTGTCTTTAAGATAAGCATGTTCTGGACCAACTCCCGGATAATCTAGTCCTGCAGAAATGCTGTGTGTCTCTGTTATTTGCCCCTCTTTGTTTTGTAAAAGATATGTCATCATTCCATGAAGCACCCCTTTACTACCTGCCGATAATGTTGCAGAGTGGAATTTAGATTTTAATCCTTTACCTGCAGCTTCTACTCCGATAATTTCTGCATTTGTATCAATCAACGGATAAAACGTTCCAATTGCATTTGACCCTCCGCCAACACACGCAATAATGATATCGGGGGTTTTATTTGATATTTTTTTCATTTGTACTTTGATTTCCTTTCCAATTACACTTTGAAAGTCTCTTACCATTACGGGATATGGGTGTGGGCCTACTGCAGAGCCTAACAAATAGTATGTGGTGTCTACATTTGTAATCCAATCTCGTATTGCCTCATTAATTGCATCTTTAAGAGTTTTAGATCCTGACATTACTGGATGAACTTTGGAACCAAGCATATTCATTCTAGATACATTTAGCTTTTGTCGTATTGTATCTTTGTAGCCCATATACACTTCGGATTTCATTCCCAAAACAGCGCAGGCCATAGAAGTTGCCACTCCATGTTGTCCTGCACCTGTTTCTGCAATGATTCTTTTTTTATGCATTTTTTTTGCAAGAAGTGCTTGACCGAGGGTGTTGTTTATTTTGTGAGCTCCACCATGTAAGAGATCTTCTCTCTTCAGATATATTTTAGCGCCACCACATTTTTCTGATAAGTTCTTTGCATAGTATAACGGAGTGGGTCTTCCTGCGTATTGTTTAAGATAATAATCCAGCTCTTTTTTGAACTCTTTATTGTCTTTAAATTTAATGTAATTCTCTTCTAACTCTTCAATTGCCGGGACTAGCGTCTCGGGAATATATTTGCCGCCATATTCTCCAAATCTGCCATCTTTAGGATACTTCAATATGCCTTCACCAATTTTCTGACATGCTCTTCGATATCATCACTTTTCATTATGCTTGAACCTATTAGAAATGCATCTGCACCACATCTTTTTAGATATTGAATATCCTCAGGTGTCTCAATTCCACTTTCAGATAATATTGGCCTTGTTTTTTTGTATTCCCTGAGTATTATTTCGGTTGTTCTCAGATCAATTTCCATGGTGTCTAAATTTCTATTGTTAATTCCAATAAGATCGGCTCCAGTTTTTAGAGCATTTTGAAATTCTTGTTTTGTATGTACTTCTAATAGAATTTTTAATCCTTTTTTGTGACCATATTCGATGAATTCATCAATGTCTTTGAGAAATCCCTGTTCAAACAGTGATTGAATAATTAGAATATAATCTGCCCCAATTTTTTGTGCTAAGTCAATCTGAACTTTATCGATCATCACATCTTTCATCAATAAAGGAACATCGACTGCTTGCCTTACCTGGATAAAATATTCGGGTGAACCATTAAACAGATATGGCTGTGTTAGAACCGATAGTGCTTTAGAGCCTCCAGCAATCATTTGCTTTGCAATACTAACTGGATCTGATATTGTTCTGATTTTACCCAGCGAGGGAGAAGAAAATTTTATCTCTGTAAGTAAGGTTGCATGAATATTTGATTTTATCATTTGTAAAAAATCCATGGATGATTTATTTATATTTGCATTCACCTTCACCGCATACACATCATTATCAATTGCAGATTGTGAATTATTTACCAATTTCTTAAGAATATTTTCAGTCATAATGTCTCCTTTAATTTTGAAATGTCTCCCGTATCTGCTACAAATTTTTCTAATAATCTAAATGCTTTTCCATCTTTGATTGTATTAAGTGCTATTTCAACCCCGTCTTCAAAGTTATTTGCAATGTTTGCAACAATTAACCCCCCAGCTGCATTAAGAGCTGTTGTCTCTATCATTGCTTGACTTGCAGTGTTGTTTAGCACTCCTACAAATGATTTTATGGCATCTTCTTTGGTTTGAATCTGAATGTCTTTGAGTACTGATTTATGTAATCCTACTACTTGAGGATCAATTACATTCATCGTCACTTTATCATTTCTTAAAATACATACTCTGTTTGTTGCACTGGTGGAAAACTCATCCATGCCATTCTCTGAACGAACTGTCATAATATTTTTTGCTCCTCTTCTTTTTAGAATTAATGGTAGTCTGTCTAAAAATTCGATAGAATAAACTCCTACAAGTTGGTTTTTTACTCCAGCTGGATTTGATAGCGGCCCCAAAAGATTGAATGCAGTTCTTTTTCTTATCTGTTTTCTTGCGTTTGATACATATCTCATTGCCGGGTGAAATTTTTGGGCAAACATAAAGCAGATGTTATGCTTTAATAAAATGGATGTAATTTTTGACGGTTCTGAATTTAGGTCATATCCAAAGTATTCAAAAATATCTGCACTCCCAGAAATACCAGAACTGGAACGATTACCATGTTTTGCTACGACTCCACCCGCTGCTGCAACAACAAAAGAGGCCGTGGTGGATATATTGAAGGTTTGAAGGTTATCCCCCCCAGTCCCACACAAATCGATAATTGTTCCTTGATTTTTTGGCTTAACTTTGATGGCAAACTCCTGCATTTTATCAAGCATGTCAAGTAATTCATCATCGGTTTCACCTTTTTCAGTTAGACTAGATAAAAAATTTGCATTTTCATCGTCATCTGTTCTACCCGATAAAATCTCTGTCATAATGTAATTCATCTGATCATGTGTGAGATCCATTTTTTGTTGGATTTTTACAATTAAATCTGAAATCATTTTTTATCTTTTACCTGTTTTATGAAATTCGCAAGAATTTTTTTCCCTTCGTCGGTCATAATTGATTCGGGGTGAAATTGAACTCCTTCTATTAGATATTCCCGGTGTCTTATTGCCATGATTTCTCCATCATCAGATGCAATGGCAGTTACCTCCAGAACATCTGGAATTATTGTTTTATCACCAACTAACGAATGATATCTTGTTGCTTGAAATGGATTTTTGACATCTTTGAATAATTCTGAATTTGTATGCTCTATAGGGCTGGTTTTACCATGCCTTACACAGCCTGCATTTGTAACTTTGCCACCAAATGCTTGAATTATTCCTTGATGTCCCAAACACACTCCAAGTATCGGAGTAGTAGGCCCCATGTATTTGATCACATCGCTGCATACGCCAAAATATTTTTTCTCGTCTGGAGTTCCAGGACCAGGTGATATGATTATAGCATCATACTTGTTTTTTTTTATTTGCTCTAATGTGATCTTGTCATTTCTGATCACATTACAGTCTACTCCCAATTCTCCCAAGTACTGTGCAATATTGTAAACAAATGAATCATAATTGTCAATTATTAGAAATTTCATTCTGCTGCATCCCTTAGAGCTTGTAGCATTGCGCCAGCTTTATGCTCCGTTTCTCTGAATTCTTTTTCAGCGACAGAGTCTGAAACAATTCCTGCGCCCGATTGCACAAATCCCTTATTCCCATCAATGAATATACTTCTAATTGCTATTGCGAAATCACAGCATCCATTAAATGAAAAATATCCTATTGCACCAGCATACGGTCCTCTGGATTCACATTCTAATTCATCGATGATTTCCATTGCTCTGACTTTTGGTGCTCCTGATACAGTTCCTGCCGGAAATACTGCTTTGAATGCATCAAACATGTCATATTCAGGAGCCAAATTACCTACAAGGTGTGTTACTATATGCTGAACATGACTGAATCGCTTGATTTGCATTAATTCTTCAGGCCGCACAGTTCCGTATTTACATACTCTCCCAATATCGTTTCTTCCTAAATCCACTAACATTGTATGTTCTGCCAATTCCTTTTCATCATGAAGTAATTCATCTGCCATCTGTTTATTTTCTCTCTCATTATCAGTAATTTGCCTAGTTCCGGCAATTGGAAATGTTTCTACTTTATCATTTGTGATTCTTACTAGCATTTCAGGTGATGCACCGATGATTGTTTTATTGTCTTGCTTTAGATGATACATATATGGTGAGGGATTTAGATTTCGGAGTGTTTTATATAAAGTCAAATTGTCTCCTTCCACATCAAATGTAAACTTTCTAGATAATACAACTTGAAAGATATCCCCCTCATGAATATACTTTTTTGCTTTGTTTACAATCTTAGAGAAATTTTCTTGGTTCATGTTTGGTGTGACTTCAGTTGCTTTGAAATCTCCGAATACATCTTCACTTATTTTAAATTTATCAAATCTATTCTCTCTGTTATAAAAATAGAATAATTTCTGGTGTATGTTATCATATAGTATCCCATCATCATAAATTCCAAATTCCATTAGCGGTTGCGGCGAATTATGAGTGTCAGGAATATTTTCCACTAGTCGGATTGCATCATAATTTACCACTCCTACTGCCCCCCCCAAATATCTATAACTTTGATCTTCAGATTTTCCTACTATTTTTTTTAGTTCCTCAAATGGATCAACTGTTTGAATAGTTTCTGTTTTACCTTCTATTATGATTTCCACTCTATCTGAATATCCTTTAAGAATTACTTTGGGGTCAAATCCCATAACCGAAGTTTCAGATAGCACTTCAGGACCAGTTAGTGATTCAAAGAGAAATGAATGTGAATAGTTTCTAGAAATTTTATTATATATTTGAAATTGGTTCTCAGTTAACTCTAGCGGTATTATTTTTGGTTGAGATTTTCCAAAGGTATCCACCCATAAACAAATTTCAACTGAGTTATTATTTAAATTGATTTGATGATGGTTTTTGTATTGTTTTCTTTAATTAGGATGGATTTGTCAAGAGTGAATTTATTACGGTATAGTACGGTACCTTTATATGATGATGCAATATACCAATGTAGTCATGCGCGGAAATAAATCTACAATGATGCAAGATCTATGTTTTAAAAAAATACCAGAAATAAAATCTAGTGTCACTGAAGTTGAATGTTATATTTGTGGTAAAGGATTACACGATGGAATGAGCATAACCGCAAAGACATTATCCAACGGCATAGTATTATTTTGTGATACTCATTATTTATTGCAATAGTTAAAGAAAAATTGTTAAACTAAAACTAGCCCCAAATTTTTTCCCTAAATGTCCATTTCTTATTTAAAACAAAGTTACTAAATGCTGCAGTTGTAACTGCTAACACTAGTGAGCTTGGATACGATAAGCCTATTTCATCTACCAAGTAATAGATGATTCCAAGTTGAACCAATGCGCCAATGGAGCTAAATGCTGAAAATTTACCGAATTGAATAATTGTTCGTTTTATAGCAAAATCTTTATCTTCAAATGTCCAATATTTATTCAAAAAGAAATTACTAGTAATTGAAAATACGATTCCCAGTATAGTTGCATGAAGATACCACATATCCAAATTAGTGGTGAGTAAAACGGATGTAAGATAATTTACTCCTAATCCTGATGCTCCAACTGAAAAGAATCTAGCTGCCTTGGACACAAATCTTACAGATGTTCTTTTTTCACTTCGTTGATTCTTTTTTCCATATCTGTAAAGATTCCAAACCGCATGGACGTATTCTAAAATAGTTTTTGTTCCAAGCTTACTCTTACCATTTTGTCTATCTAAAAATGTATATGGAATCTCTTTGATAGATGCATCCTTTACCTTTACAATCATTTCTAAGAGAATCTTGTAACCTATTGCATCAAAGTTAATTCCTTTGATTATGTCTTTGTTAAATGCAAAAAATCCAGACATTGGATCAGATTCTTTTACTCCAAGGCCTTTTTTTGCAATAATAGTTGCAATCCTGCTGATTATTTTTCGTTTTAATGACCATCCTTGTATTGAACCACCGTTAAGATATCTTGATGCAACAACAATGTCTGTTTTTGATTGTTTTAATGCCTCAACAAGTTTTGGTATGAGTTGTGGAGGGTGAGAAAAATCGCTGTCCATCACAACAATTATTTTGCCTTTCGCTTGTTGTATTCCATTTAATATTGCAGAACTAAGGCCCTCCTTAGTTTTTCGATTTATGACATTTATCGTATACCTAGTTTTTTCCTTTAATGACTCAAAATATGCCTCTGCGATTTTACCTGTCCCATCAGGTGAGTTGTCATCTACTACTATTGCTTCAACATTCGTGTTTTTTGGTAGGTGTTCTTTGATTAAATGTAGGATTCCCTTGATGTTTTCTGATTCATTATACGTAGGAATGACAATAGACACTTCGGTATTACTTACACTAGACAACATGGACTCACCAGATTAATGTCATAATAAATTTTTAAATTGTAAAATTTGACTAGCGTATGCCTATTCCCTCACGGATCTTGATCTCTGAGGCTTCAAAATTATTTTGTATGCTGGTATAAGGATACATATTGGAATCAAAATTAACCACTGTTCCCTTAAAAGTTTGTTTTATCTCAGATTTGTTTAATGCGTCTTGTAACTGTGAACCTCGTTTAAGATCTATCCTATAATGGGCATCTTCAATTATTACTGTTTTTTCGGTCGTTATGGGGTAAAACAAAATAGATGAATAATCCTTTGGGACGTTTTCTCGTTCAAATACATCATATAATATCCAAGAGTAAACCGGACTTGCAAGAATAGTGACATCATCATCATCATAGTTTTTTAAAACATATGATAGCGCATTAAATTGATTTAATGATATGTCATTAATAATTAAAAGAGATGTACTGATAAAACCAAAAATCAAAACACCTGATATAACTACTAGATAAAGTGATTTTTTTTTCATGAATTTAAAATTACAAATTGACTCTAGTAACATACCTGCAGCAATACACATTACTGGGATTATCATAATCCAGTGAAAATATTGTTTGTATCCAAACGAACTTAGAAATATTACAAATGGTATAAACCACAACAAGAGAAATTTATCCCTGTGTATTGTCGCCAGACATATTCCAGAGAAACCAATTATAAACAGCAGAGGATCTACAACAAAAAAAGATTCCAGTACCACAAAAATGCTGTTTGATCTTTGTGATTGCCACAATACATCTTTTTGCCAAAGATCAAACTGATCAAGCATAACTGCATTGACAGGCCACATTAATGGAATCAATACAAATGGGATCAACAATAATAATACGTCAGAAAGTTTTTTTCTGTTGGTGTATACAATCCATGCTACTACAAAGATCATTGTAAATGCGGGTATCTTTGTAAATACTGCCAAACCTAATAAAATACCTGAAAAAATAATCCATGGAGTATTTTGTTTTGCTTTACTAGAATAGAGTGCAAGGAGAATTGATCCTAGTACAAGAGGTAGTAAAATCGAATCTAGCAGTATTCTTTTTAGAATCCATGTAAATGGCAGTACTGCAAAGAGAGTTGCTGATAGAAATGCTGGATTTCTGCCATATTTTATTTGAACGATTTTATAGATAAGGAATGTGTCTAGTATTGCTAGCAATCCCATAAATATTCTAGGAGTCATGTACAATGATTGTAACGACGCCGGTTCTGAAGATGGATGAAAATCTGAATAGTTTGTTATTGCAAGAATCGACGCAATTGCAATTTGGCCAAAATATGGGTGGTCATAAAGATAATCTTCTTGAGGATTTCCGGTATCAAGAAAATTCACGGCACGTCTCATGTAAATTCCCTCATCAAAGAATATGTCTGGATACCCTACAGGATTCCAAAGGTGAATGAAACCCGAAATGAATAATGGAATCAACATGAAAAATAATTTGTTCAATTGTTGCATTATCGCAAGTAATGACACTTTTAAATTTATTAGACTTAATAGAGTATTTTTAACAAAATCAGAATTAATCTAATTCATTCATGTTCTATGATTCAATTTTTTGGTTGTTTTATAATTTTTAATTCCTGATTGTTATTTCATTACCTGTGGAGGCCTGTAATCCAAGTCCTACTCCGGATTCACTTGTAATTATCATCAGCGTTTCACATGCAAGACATAGAACGGATGGTCTATAATCGGTGTTTTCCTGAGTTGGACCAGTTGAAGCTAATACTGCATCTATTGCAAGATCAACATTGCCACAGTTCATACATTTTGTTGGCATATCAGAAAGACGTTTTATTTTTTTAATGTAATAGTGAACCATCTATCTAGTATTTGTATCACTGATTCATAAATTAATTGTTCATATGCTGTAATTTTACACATTTTATTAGTTCTATTTTATGATGTATTCTTTGAATACTCATAAAATAAAGTGAATTCTATATGACATGGTGTCAAATTCAATAATTAATTTAGCCGACGATTTACCAATTTGCAGAATTTTGAATGGAATGTGGCAGGTATCGGGTGGACATGGGCAGATTAATCCCGAGTCGGCTATTTTGGACATGATAGAATATCACAAGATGGGTTTTACCACGTGGGATTTGGCAGATATCTATGGTCCAGCCGAATCATACATTGGAGAATTTAGAAAACGATTATTTTCAAAAGACAAAGGGGAATTAAACAAATCCCAAGCACTAACTAAATTTGTCCCAAATCCAGGACCAATGACAAAATCAATTGTGGAATACTACATTGATCAATCATTGAAAAAAATGAATACAGATTCGCTTGACTTGATTCAATTTCATTGGTGGGATTACAAAAATCCAAGTTATCTTGATGCTATTGATCATTTATCAAAATTATGCAACGAAGGAAAAATCAAACATTTGGGTCTTACTAATTTTGATACAGCGAGAGTTGAAATAATAGTTAAAAAAGGATTTAAGATAATATCTAACCAAGTACAATATTCAATTTTGGATCAAAGACCAGGACAATTAATGATTCCATTTTGTCAAAAACATGGTATTAAACTTCTTACATATGGAACTTTACTTGGAGGATTTTTATCTGAAAAATATCTTGACTTGTCAAATCCACATAGGGCAGATCTAACAACTTCAAGTTTACAAAAATATTACAACATGATTGATGCTTGGGGTGGATGGAATTTATTTCAAGAGCTATTGCATACCTTGTCAGATATTGCCAAAAAACATAATTCTAGTATTGCAAATATATCTACAAAATTTATTTTGGATAAACCTACAGTTGCAGGAGTAATTATTGGAGCTAGACTCGGAATATCAGAACATAGAAAAGATAATTTGAAAGTATTAGATTTGAATTTAGATTCCGAAGATCTGTCCATGATAAACGTGGTTACAAAAAAATCAAATAATCTTTTTGAAATAATTGGTGATTGTGGTGATGAATATCGTTAATAATGTAATAATTACTAAATTGTTCCAAAATATTATCAAACAATGTTAAATCAAATATTTCAAAATGTCTGTGTTTATACAGCAGGTAGGCTAGAATAACTTCAGTTTAATTCAACTACTATAATTTTTCTACGATGTAAATATTTTTGTCAGAGACAAATGTGAAAAATTTGGATTCATCTTTATTTAATTACATCTTCCAATAAAATGAATATTGAAACGTTTAGTTCATTATTGTTGCATTTGGGAATGAAAATAAGATTATTCATTCCATATTGGTTGTTTTTTTAACCATGAAATCAAATCTCGATAGAGATGACTTTTCTCTACATTTAGTATGTTCATTTCAAGATTATTGACCAATTTTATTGTCTTTGAATATTTCTCGTATTTTGCAAATATGATCTTGTCAAGGTAAGTTTGACCCTGTATCTCTTTTTTTGCCAATTCTTCAGAATCAGTCATTGCAAAGCTTGCAAATATCACTCCATCAACCCAGTATGCATTGCCTGATTCAAGTGTCACCATCATATTGAGCAAATCATCAAGGCTCATTTTGATTAGATCACGAACAAAGATGGTTTTGTAAGGCTCATGAATGAAATCTGTCATAGTACCCTATTTTCAACTCTAGATTATCTGTTTATTTGTATGTGCGCTGAATACTTAAAATCTAGTTTGATTGAGATTTGTTTCCATGATGCCATTATTTCAGTTAAGCACAAGAATTTATGATGAGGAGATTTTGCTAGTCAAAAAAGCTATGACCGAATTGGAGACTATTTGTAATATAAAAGAGGGATATCAAATTTCAGATCCATTTACAAAAGCTGGATGGACATTTTTTAACTTGAAAATAACTATGGAAATGGCATCAATAATTGAGAAATCTGGAATAATGGATGGTGCACTTGGGTACAAAATTGGTGAACAACTAAAAAATTTTCTAGGTCATTTTCTTGAATCTAAAGGTAGTCAAGTAAGAATCAGACAAATAAATTACTGATTTTTAATTAACAATAATTTATGTCACTAATTTGAAGACAATGAACAAATATTTCAAAACAATTCAAACCATCACTGTGTATCTAAAATTTAGTCTCTCAAATATTATTATGTTTGAGATAAGACATAAGTTTTTAAAATTATTTTTTAATATATTTAAGAAATATTCACCCTGTTATACTCTCTCTACATACTAACTGATAGAGTTTTCTCTGAACGGTACATAAATAATAATTTTCTTTCTGTTTCTGTCGGTTACGATTAAATTATTGTAACAAAGTCGATAAAAATAATTAATTGTATTAAAATGATTGTAAAATAACTATTTTCCATGATTTTAATCTTGATTGATGATTAATTTTCAAAACTTTTTTCAATTTCTAATGCCTTTGATTCTAGAAGACTGGTATCACCTAATTTTCTATAAGTTAACTTTTCTAGTGTTTTAATTATACTAATGGCTGCTCGATATTGTGGAATTTCAGGTCGATTTAATTCCCCATATAGCCCAATTCCTTGAATTCCATTTTGTTTTGCAAAAGCCAAAATTAAGCCGTTAAATCCTGTAATGATTGATCTTTGTGGAGTTATCGCAATTCCTAATTCTTGCATTTGTTTTGTTAGCTCTATTGATGTAGTTGTAACAAAAGTTTTTGGATTGTAATCTAACACTCTATTTGTATGAAATCCTCCAAATGTATAGATAAATTTAGCAGAATATTTTTTAGAAATATCAAGTACATCTTGACAAAGCGAGTGTAATTCTTGATTGTCCTGTGGTTGACCTGTACCGCCTCCAAAAATAATTAATCCTTCAGAGTATTTGTATTCCCAATTTTCCTCTGGCAATTCAATGTGTCCCCCCATATCTACTACATACGTAGGATACTGTGTTTTTGCAATTCTGAATTTTTTTGATTTTAAACTTTGATTGATAAAATTTACTACTATGCTACCTACATTTCCCATGTCTTGCATTGCAGCAATAATTATTGGTTTTTCAATATCGGGTTCTATTATTTGATAAAATTCCACTAGATTTCTGTATATTTTACCTATCAATTAGGATTACTTTTTTAGATTTTTCTAGGTATGTTCAAAATCAGAGCATATTCAATAATGTCACAAATAAGAGATTTGTAGAAACGCAAATTCTCTTTAATTTGAATTTTTAAAAAAAATCTTGAAGGGTATGGATGAATATGGAATCTTTTATCTATAGAACTAGACAAAAGATGAAAATTCAAAAATCCTCTCTAGTTTTATTAAATTCTCTCTATCAGCAAGTTTATGACTCCTGAAAAAAGGTCATATTTGTTACAAAAAAATTAATCGTGTAGTTGGTCTCACCACCCAATTAATTCAAAATATACAAAATGATGTCAATAGACTGGAGTTGCAAATAGAAGAAAGGCATCTCCATGACAAGCAATCAAATATGCCTATGTTTAGCTATGTGATGGAAAACTATCACAAGCAAATAATGAAAAAAAGACAGACGAAAAAAACTTTGAAATGATCAGGGAATTGTTACAATAATTTTAAACTCGGGTTTTTTTATTTTTCATTTTCTACTAATTGATATTCTATTAGTAGATCATAATTCATTAATAATTCTTATATAATCAAAAATAAATTTATTATTTCTTGTTTAACATAATCTAAATGAAGGTTATTCGAATCACTTTGAAGCAAGATCATTTTGTAGTACGAAGTGATTTCATTATCTTATTTTGTATTTTTTTATCTCCTAATTCAGGTATGATATTATTTACTGATAATTTATTTTTGTTGATAGTATTTGCAATAGCTTGAGCAGTATCATAAAGAATCTTCATTGTGATTTTCTTTATTTTTAAATCAAGAATTACTCGCATAAGATATGGGAAAACAATTGCATTGTTGACCTTGTTATTATATTTGAAACTACCTGTTGCAATAATTGTTACACCTGCCTTTTTTGCAATTGATGGAACTACTTCAGGTTCTGGATTTGTAAGAGCAAATATGATTGAATTTTTACTCATTTTCTTAATCATTGAAACTTTTAAGAGATTTTTAATTCCAGAAACTCCAATAAATACATCTGAATTTATGATGACTTTAGACAATGACCCTTTTTCTTTAGGATTGGTAAATTTTGCAATCTCTTTTTTGTATTTATTCATGTGTTCTTTGCGTCCGTTATGGATAGAACCTTTTGAATCAAATACAACTATGTTTGTACATCCGGAATAATGAAGTAATTTTGCTATGCCATAACCTGCTGAGCCAGAGCCAACTATCACAATTTTTACATTTTTAATTTCTTTATTTACAATTTTTAATGAATTAAGCAAGGCCGCCAATACAACTACTGCCGTCCCGTGCTGATCATCATGAAATATTGGAATTTTTAAAATTTTTTCTAGTTCGTTTGCTATATCTAATACCTTTGGAGATTCGATATCTTCAAGATTTATTGCACCAAATACTGGTTCTATTGATTTTATTGTTTGAATGATCTCATTTTTATCGGTTGTACTAAGACAAATTGGAAATGCGTTAATTTTTCCAAATTCACTATATATCGCGGATTTTCCTTCAATAACTGGAAAAGCGGCATCTGGACCAGTATTTCCCAATCCCAAATTTCTTGTTCCATCAGTAATTATTGCAACATTATTTCCCTTTGACGTAAAAGAATACTTGAGTGCATTATTATGCTGAATTTGTTTGCATACCTCGGCGACTCCTGGGGTGTAAATTAATTTTATATCATCTAATTTCATCGGAGATATTTTGCTAATTATGGAAATCTTTCCTCTTAATTTTCTATGTAGCAGTATTGAATTTTGTACCATTTATGTCTATTTTCCTATTATGCCAATTATAAAGTAATGAAATATACTGCATCGTGAATAAAGATTTGAATAGAAAAAATGGCAAAAACTTTATTTTTCAGAAGATGTTAATTTTTTTGGCCAAAAATCATATTTTTGATTACAAAAATTTTTATGATGATGAATTAAAAACAATAAAAATAGAATTATTATGTATCGTACTCTAATTGATGCAGGATCCATATTAATTCGAGTCATATTGATTTGATTGCTGAACCCGACTCAATTTTGTTTTTATATGAAAAGGTATCTTATGTTTCTTATGATTATTGGTAAAATTAAAAAAAATGAGAAAAAAATTAAATTCCAATTGGATCTTTTTTGTACAAATTGTGGAAAGTCAGTCCCAGGAGGGATGCAAGCTTCTGAGAACTATTATGATTCGGACTCATTTAAGATTGAAATAGATAATTTTAAGAAAAATTATCTTTGTGGATTATGCAGAGATGCCAAAAGAATTAAAGATAAAATATAATCTAACTAATTTCTAATTTACCAAATAATCTCAATTAGGGAATCGCCGTCCATTTTCATATATCACTAGTTCCTTACTGTAATTGTATTTTTTAACTTAGGAGTGTTTTCTCATTAATGATTTCTTTTAATTTTATAATTAAAAAAAGAAAATATGGGACAATCAAAAATTATCACTTGTACATCATGTAAATAATTATGATGGGTTATGAGGCAAATATTAGATTAAAACTAAAAAACATGCTAATTTTTATTGAATTGATGTAGTGTCGAGCCACAACTATNNNTGCTCATCCCAGATCAATGCATTTGCCATGTGTCCTTTATCACATTTTATTTTATATAATGTACTTGTCATGATAAATTGTTTAAATCATTTCAAAACTTAAGGATATTGTTTTAGATTTTTAACTATCATGATTTATTGATTAGATCTTGCATTTCCAACATCACTTGATTCGTCTTGTTTTTTAAATACTCTGTATTCTCCAATAATGGAGCTGCATTGTTGACATGTGTATTGCCCCCTCTCAATTAGAATTAAATTGTCTGCAACTATTTCGTTTGGGTTCTCTTCTAGCCTAATCTTTGGAGATTTATCAAATTCAACTGCACAATTTTTACAATAATGTTTTAACATTTTTTGTTCTTCAAGTTTGCCTACTGGAGCCAAAAATAATTTGCCCACTCCCAAATCTGCTTTCTTTGCCTGGTCTTCAGTCAGATCTGCTATGATGTATCCTCCTGAACCATGTAGTTTGAATGAAGCCAACTGATTTCTTGTAATTTTTGACCTTAAAATACTATGTTTTTAAAAATTATGTTAAGATCTAATTGCTGTTTTTCTTATTTGATTAAGAATTGAGAGACCTAATCCTAACATAAACAAGCCGATGCCCACCATACTCAAAAAAATGATGTTGGTAATACTATCTTGAGGATTCCAAAATATTGTAATGCCTATAAGAGCTAAGACCAATCCAAGTATGCTCAACAAAACACTTGATTTTCTAAACTCTGTGATTTTCAATAACTCACCTAATAGGTTGCCAACTTAAGGTTTTGGAAATATAATCCATCATAGTTAAAATTAGATGTCGAGAAATCATTTATTTTTTGATATTTTTACAAATTGTTTTTATTCAAATGGATGGATTCATCAAAAATTTAGAAAACCTATTAATTAATTTAAAATACACTCATACAATTTTGAATTTAATTTCAAACTTGACTAAATAAACCTGATAATTTATCATAAGTTTGATTTTTTACTAGCATGGTTTACCCTAGAATCCTTTGCAAATACTATAAAAGATCATCATGAGAATTTAATTAAATTATTTAAAAATTATTATGATTTGGTTATTGTAACATCTTGGATGTTTATTGTAATAGAGTAGTAATTCTTTTAATTTGACTTTATTATTAACAGATAATAAATGAATAAATTATTATACATGGCTCCAAATGTGTAAAATTCTTTCATTTTTAAAAATAACGGCAATTTGATGACTATTTAATTTTGATTGTTTTTTTCTGCAATCTTTTCATAAAAGAATTCTTGTTTTTTTAGATCTTTCTCTGAAATGATCCTGCATTTTCTCATTGGAACTAATCGTGATATTTGTTCATACGTTGTCATGTCCCTTACGTCTGAGGCATATGCAATTTGTAATAATGGGGATTTCTCTTCGATCATTGGCTTTACTTGTTCATATCCTCCGCTTTGTCGCATACCTGTACGATATAATCCAAGATTTTTTTCACTCTTTGAAATTTGTGGATCCTGATAGCAACAAATAGCATATTCTCCATTGTCTTTCTCAACAATTGTCAATCTGGTGAATTTATCACTCCAACCATTAACTTCTCTTGCAACTTCTATTGCCTCTTTTTTGTCCTCAAATACTGTTGACACTACCAATCTGTCTTTCTCATATGCCCATGATATGCCGTAAAAATTTCCATGCCACTTTATATCAAAAGACATGGTCTATTTCTAATAATTTATCAAATTAATCCTTTTGAATCCCTAATGTAAAAAATTGTATTTATCTAAAGTTTTTTCATATAATTCTTCAATATGGGATTGATTTTCTTAATTACATTATCTCCCCAAGAATTGGATTTAATACGATTGTGAATGTTATTACTCTCAAGATTTTTGATAACTTTAGAATACACATACCAATAAAGAGTGATTTTTGATCCAACCCAATTTATTTTGTTTTGTGTTGAAAATAGCTAATCATTCTTGTTTCTCATCTTGAAATATTTCTAAAATTATGGATTGAATTTGTCATTCTATTTATTTTTCCATAAAAAATCACTAATGATTCCGAAATTGAGGATTTTCTTCTACAAAAATGGAAGTGTTTAGGATTTAATTCATCAATTTTATAATAATTTGATGTTCTCCATTAATTGCTTTTGGCAGCTATGTATAACTAAATTCTTTCAATCCTAAATTTCATTTAGGTGCATCTGTAATGCTTTTTTGATTTCATCTTTTTTCAGCGCAATTGTGTTATTCCCAATTTTTAAACTATCTGCATCATCAATTGATGATAATCGGTGAGAAAGAAAATCCGACAATAATTCTAAATTAAAATCATTGATATTTCTCAAGTTTATTTTTAAATATTTTTCCTGTATTCCATTCTTTCTTGTTAATCCACCAGATGGAAATATTCGAATATCTTCATTGATTTTATTTTCAGTGGTTTTTTTTCCAAAAATGACATGATCTATATCATGTCCTTTATGATAATGAAATATGGTGATGAGGAATTCCATATAAATTTCAGTGTATGTCTAAAATAAAGAGGCTTCCTTATGTCATCTTTTTTTTAAAAGAGCATCTTCAGGTGTTTTATCTTTATTGCTTTGCCAGTGCCAATTATGATGTTTCTTCCAATGCTCTTCCAGTTGTATAGTTGTAGGTTCTTTTCCTAATGGAGTGCCGCATATTTTGCATTGTTTCATAAAAATTTTTGATTTGTTATAAAATTAAGGGTATTGTTCGGAAAAAATTTATCATCGATTTCATTACTTTTTTGAACAAAGTAAAACTAAAAAGAATACAAATTCTCTTAAAATATTTTTTTGGTTAGATGATAGTGACAGTTCTAATTTTTTGGCAAGATTTAATGATATTTGATAAATTTGTCCAAAATGGCTTCCTAAAAGGAATGCATTAAGGGATTTATCTGGAATATTACTAATGTTGTGCTTAAACAAATTAATTGCCATGCTTTTAGTCCAGTTTGTTTTTAAAATCAATTCCATAGTTAATCTGATCAGATTTGTATCCAGTCTACCTTCAATGGATTCAAGGATCTTGTTGATCTCAATTCGGTCTTCTTGATTTAAGGTTCTCATCATTTTTCACTTATGACATTGTTTTCTTTTTTGAAATATTAATTGCACGATATCATATTGAAACATTATCTTCATTTTACCTGTTTGATTATGACATCTATGAAATTAAGAGTTATGCCAATTCAACATATCTCTTAGTTGCTGGGAATGAACTAAATTATTTTTTTTACATTTCTCATATTTTTGTCAACAGGTCAATTTTTAAACAATTCATGACATTCTACTATTTTTTAGATTTTCGTCTGTTACTCATCTTGAATTCTTGCGATTTTTGTCTTTTTCTTTGCTGTTCTAGATTTAAAATTAAATATGTTTTTCCTTCCTCACACAATTTCATCTCCCCGGTAAATTCATCATGAATTGACTCCACAGTGCCATCTGTCAATAGTCCACCGACAATTTCCCAAGCTTTGTCTTGTGGTATTTCAAATTTGTAAGATAGTGTTGATACTTTAGTATAGTAACCATTCTTTGAATTACGTAAAATAAAGTCCTTGATTCTTTCTTCTATTGTCTGTGTTTTTGCTCGAGATTTGTTATCCCCTGACCTTCGGAAGGATCTTTTGTTTTCTGGCACTATTTTTTTATAAATTGCTGCTATTTTAGGACTTTGAACACAAATTAAATATATTTTTAGAATTCGTCACATGATCACTTTTCAAAATAATATGTAGAAAGGTTTGAGGAAGATTGACTAGTCCATCATGAGTATTTTATGACACTTGCAAAAACAATTAGAATGAATCATATCATGAGAATTTCTATATTCACATTCCTTCGTATGTTCCATTAATTGTTTATTTAAAAAATTTTTAACACTTAAGGATTTTGTATTACTTTCAGAGAAATTATTTTTTTTGGCATAACTAATTAATCTTCAATTCTCACATTATTTACAGGATTATTTAATTCAAAAATGAATATTAAAATTAGTAAAAATAGGATTTAAAAGAAAAAAATTTGCTTCAAAAGTTTATTTCTTTTTTGAAGCTTTTTTTGCTGCTGGTTTTTTTGCTGCTGCTTTAGCCATAATTGAGGATATTGTTTAAGTTGGATATGCAGCGATGATGTAAGAAAATTAGACTAAATGAGTATTGATCGGAACATAATTTTAAAACTTTTTAGACCTCTGAATGACTAAAGTGTAATTAAAATTAATTTTTTAGCTATCCTAATTTTTTTTTGATCGAATCAGGAGTAGTATTTCCTGGAAGATATCTTTCACCTAGCTTCAACATCATTTTCTGATCAAAGTCTTCTTGTAATCGTGACAAGTACATTTCTGCCTCTGTCTCATCTTCTGGAATGCCAATGTACATGTCATAATTGACCCCTGTCGCCAGATGGTAAAATGCTTCAAAGAACTCTTTACAATCAATAACATCTGCCTTAGTATCGATTGATAATACTAAACAATTTTCATCCTCTCTAAATTTTAAGCAAATTTCCTCATCAATCATTATGTCCACTATCAGCGCCATGAGGTATGAAAATAGCGACTCATCTTGGTTTCTTTGATTGTTTTTAGAATTTCTCACCCATAATTCGTACCCATCTGTAAGATAGTCAATTGTCCTCATCAATACAATTCGGATGTCCCCATCTAGATACGACAGTCTTGAACTCCATGATTTTTTGTCTTTATTACCGGGTTTTACGTACAATAAATCAAATTTTATTTCATTATGAGTTTGCTCGTATTCCCATATCTGTTTGTTTGTCAACATTGGGGAATATTTTTCAATCAATACTGCCGTTAATTGATCCAATATTTTGAATCGCTCAGACTAGCGTTTATGCTTATCCTGCAAAACGACCTCGTAATGTAAATTCTTTGCATAATGCTAAATCATTGTAGAGTAAAAATATGAAATCAGAAAATTTTTGGTTATTTATGAATTGAACTCATACATTAGTTTTTAATATTTGATTTAAAAAATGCTAATGTGCATTCTACAAGTTCTTTGCCGGAATGCTTTCTTACATCATGTTTACAATTTGGACATATTCCACTATCTTCTTCAGTAAAATCATCACCTATCTGTTTCATACAGCATTCCATCAATTCCCCGGTGGAGTGTGATTCCATGGCTAGTTTACAAGTGGGACATTCAGTCAAATTTTTTACCTGTTTGAAAATAAGTCATGTCGCGATATGAAATTAGTCCTGTAGAAACCAATTTAATGTTTTCAAAAAACTCTGTCATATCTAAATCTCTATATTTTTGCATTATTGAAGTCAATTGGTATATCAAATTAATAGTTTCTCAAATTAAAAAATAAAATTTTGACTAGACCATCCATCATATTATAATTTTTTATACAATTCTAACTCTTCTAGAATTTTACCCATAACATGTTTCCATCTTCTCATTGAATCAATATCATGTGGTCTGTTTTTTTCAAGTTCCTCTTTTTGTTTTACCAACTCGTGGTATCTTTTTTCATCTATTTTTTTGATCATATTTTCCTTATTTTGTTAATTATAATACAGTAATACAAAGCCAACAATTAATGCGGTTATTGAAACGCTCATAGAAATTATGAATTTTAGATTCATATATTATTTTAATTCTTAGTAAAATTAATAGGTTCTTTCTATAATGTATGCCAATAAGAGTCATCGATTATCAACATAATTTTTTACTTTATCTGATCTATCATCATAAAACTGATGATCTCTTTCACTGACAGATGATTCATTTACTAAATATGTGACTCTTTTTTCACATATGAGATATCTTAAAACCATGTTTTGTATTTAAGGAAAGCAAGTAAGTTTATTCTTTTGTATCAGTCACTTGTGGGCCATGTTAAATCATAAAACAAGCAAAAAATACTATTTCCCATATTTTGGATTATTTTGATTCTAGAAAATTTATAAAATTAATCATGTCTTGTTAATTGATCAAGGCAGAGTGAAAAAATGATCCATTTCCACTTCTCATTATATCCATCAAAAACTTTGAATAGGCTGAATTTATTGCCCAGTCAATGTTATCAGCACTTGACTATTCGTCAGTGTTTCAAATTGGACACACAATTTTTTATATTGTTTTAAAAATAACATACGCGAGTCATCACGTTTGACGGCATCATACGTTTACCTTAACTGACCATGCCCTAAAATTCATCTGCCGTCAAACTTATCTTTAATTAAAAAAATACAAAAACTTTTCAAATCGAAATAACGTCAAATAATATTGATGATAGTTTGTAAAGGAGATAGAAAAAACAACAAGATAGAGAAATGTGAATTTCTCCATACTGGAAGTTGGGGGGATGATAGACTTGTGGAACATGAAAAATATCATCGATCATTAGAAGGCCATAATTACTTTTGGTTAGGATTTGATGTTCCTCAATCACTGGGGAATTATAGCGGACGTGATGGTAAACGAAATTGAATGTTATATATAGTATTTTTTGATTAATTTTTTGTTATTTCGATTAATTAATTTGTGTAGAATTAATTAGTTATTTTTTCATGAGGATATCCATTTGTCCAAAAGTTAACAAAAACATGTATTATATCAATTGAAAATAACGATGGATAACCACGTTGAGAAATGCGATAATTTTTTAGAATTAGCAAACAAGTTAGCCTAATTTTGACATTAAAGAATTTCAATAACTTTATTCAATTCTAAGAGATATGAAATCTATGAGTTCTTACAATTCTATTGTCTGGTCTAAAGAAAATTTTTTAAATTGGTCAGACTATCAAGCTGAATTAAATCCTTCATCTTTTGAAGATGCCCACAGTACAATCAAATACAGGCACACTTGGACTGTAAAATCAGATAGTGTTGACAGACAAATTCAATTTTATATTGAGAACATTCAATTAACTACTGAATTTTTCCCTCTTCTATCCTGTGTAAGATTATCACAAGCGAATCTAATGCTCTTAAAACACGAGCAAGGTCATTTTGATCTTGCAGAATTATTTAGATCCAAAATCACAAAAGATCTGAAAATTATATTTGAACCAAAGAAATTCATAGTCAGAGGGCATACCCAAGAACAACAAAAACAATTTGCTCGTGAGTATTCTAACATGTTAATTTCTAAAGAACTTGAAAAATTAGAAAAACACATTTTTCAAAAACAAGAAGAGTATGACAAAATCACCGATTATGGTCAAATAGCAGAAAAACAGTTGGAATACGATGAGAGGTTTAAAGAATTAAGAATATGAGATAGGATTAGGCGTTGGAGTTATCTGAACAATCAAATATTTGAAATGCATTTTAATGCGCGGATTGTAATTATATGTCAATTCAACTAATCACAAATATGTAATTAACAAACTAGTAATATTTAGATGGAAATAATAATGAGATTAATTTTTACTGGGTCACTAATGAACGTGATTACTAAAATAATTTATTCACATACTTGTAATTGATTCTTGATCTCTATTTAGATTGTCTATAGATTACTTCTCTCTGATAATTTTATTTTCAGGATTTGAATTAATGAAATTAACGAGGCTACGATAATATTTTAAATGAAAATTCAAATCGGCTATTTCGGTTTGTTTTAACTCTTCTAATTCGGGTCCAAAATTTCGATTGTCGGATGTTATGTGATTTAAAGTATTTTCATTTATTTCTATCATGTGAAACAAACTCTGCAATACCTCTCCTTTTGTCAGTGTTTTATCGCAAGACCTCTTTAGTAAGGCTTCAATCCACTCCACAATGTTTTAATTAAAAATTATTATTTGTGCTTCTGAATCTGATCTTTTCTGACAATTACTCTAATTTTGTTTATCAGTTTTTAAGTAATCTTATTTTGATGATTTAAAAATATTTTATTTTAGGCTTTTTTTGCCTTCTTTTTTTTTATCCATTATCTCTTGATTTCGCTCAATATCTGTATGTACATCTAAGTGTTCATACAATTCATTCTTGCTATCAAAAAGCTGCTCACAATAATAACACTGATGCACTTTGAACCTACGTGGATCTCAAATTAATTAGTTTCTCTATTTTGATGCATAAACAATCTTATGAATTGGTTATAGGGCATATTTCAACAGCCTATATTTAAAAATCATTGGGTTTCAATTGCGATTTCAGTATTACAGGACGGTAATTTTCCTGCCATTTTTTTAAATTCTTCAATTAGTTGGATTTGTCGCTCTTTTGGAGAATTTATAAATTCCCGTTGATATGACTGTGTTTTTTGCTTACATTCATTTCCTTCAAATTCAGTATCTACATATTTTGTAAATGTCTCTTCTAAATTATTACTCGCCCCAATGTAAATCACATCTTTGTTTCTATTGTACAAAACATACACACCTGGAATTGCTTTGACAAATTTTGCGCTATCTAACCATACCCTCATTTTATCATCTAGTAATTCCATGATGTATCTAGTAATTACTAGATATTAAACTACATTACAAAACTTTTGATAATACTAGTACCTTCATGCTTTTAATATTAAAGAAAAATAGGTTAATCCTGTCACTTATAGAAAAATTTCCGGATGGATTTTCACCTAGAGTAATTCAAAAAGAGATCATTAATCAAATCGAAGATAAATTAAAAGCAGGTTATAAAAAAATTATCTTGTGTGCTCCTACAGGAGTAGGAAAATCACTCATTGGTGCAACCGTTTCTAGATATTTTGGTAGTTCTTTTACAATAACTGCAACAAAACACCTTCAAGATCAATATATCAAAGATATTCCATTTCTCAAGCCTGTCAAAGGAAAACAAAACTTTGCATGCCTCAAAATGATGCAGTCCGAAAAAGTAGACAGTATTGGAAAAGCCATGCGGTGGGGTTTGACTTGTGATAAGGGTCAATGTCAAGAAAAAATAAATAAGAATGGCAAAGAAGTAATTGAAATTTGTAAATTCAAGCCCAGTATTAAACAGATTGAAGGACATACACAAGAAGCTGAATCTTGCCATTACTACTTTCAAAAATACGATGCACTGATTTCAAATCATTCGCTATGGAATTATCATGCTTTTTTCCAAATTATGAAATTTAATAAAAAACTCTTTGCAGATTATCTTGATAGAAGAATTTCCGTGTTTGATGAGGCCCATAAAATAGAGGATCAGATAATGCAGTTTATTGGATTCGATATATTTAGCGGTCAATTAGAAGAGTGTAATCTAAGTACTACAAAATATGACTTTGCGGATTTAGATTCTATGATACAATTGACTGACGATATTGCATATTCATATGCTAAAAAAATCAAAGATGTCAAAGAGAGCGATGCGTATCAAAAAGAACCAGATTATGAATCAATTACAAGGCTTGAAAGACGATATGATAGAGCAGCGCAAGCTAAAATAGACATTCTTACAGATAAGGAGAATTTTGTGGTAAATGACCCTGTTAAAGATATGAATGGAAACTTTAGAACTATATCTGTGAAACCAATAGACGTCTCTAAATTTGCAAATTCATTTTTTAGTACTGAATATCAAATATTCATGTCTGCGACTATCGATAAGCTCAGTTTTTGTGAAAATATGGGATTGGCAGAAGATGATATTGCATTTATTGACACTCCAAAATCACCTTTTCCAATTGAACATCGAAAAATTGATCTTCTTAATATTAAACGACTAAGCTATGGCTCTACTGAAGAAGATGAACTTGAAGTTATTAAAACCATCAATAAGATAATGGATGAACATCCTGAGGAGAGAGGGTTGATCTTGACATCGTCTGTTCCACGATGCCAAAAAATTATCAGATATCTTTCACCTAAAAATACAAGACGAGTGAGAATTTGTCATAGCTACAATAAAGATGGAAAAACTCAGGATGAAATTATCTCCGAACATTCGGCGGATCCTACAGGTGTTTTACTTTCTTCTTCATTATGGGAAGGCGTTGATCTCAAAGATGATTTGTCTCGATTTCAAATCATTGCAAAAGTTCCATACCCAAATTACAAAGAAAAAAGGACAAAAGCAAAAATGAACAGGTTTCCTCTCTGGTATACTGCTCAGACTCTTACTAAATTGCTTCAGGGATTTGGACGTTCAATTAGAAGTGAAGAAGATTGGGCCAGAACATATGTGCTTGATACTGCAGTCAACAATGTCTTTTTTAAAGCTCAACGAATGATTCCTCGTGCATATTATGATGTATTAGGCATTGAAAATCTTTAGTAGACAACAGTAATTCAATAACTATTATGTGATTTTCTTTTCCTGTTATCCCTAAATACATTATCAAATAGAGATCTATAAACCTTGTGAACAATTTGCTCATTGTAATATTTTTTCTGGAAATCATCAAAATCCTTAACTAAAAATAATAAAAAAGCAAAAAAAACTTTCATCAAACATTAGATTGTATCTTATTAGTGACAATAAACATTATTTCCTTAATGATGGAATTCTAAAAAGTGGCTTTGGTTCTAAACTAGTCATCACAAAAAACAGAGAAAGCGTACTATCTGCATTCTCAATAATGTCATTTCTCTTTGACGAGATTATTAGATTGAGAATAGTACGATATTCTAATCAAGAGGATAGCAAAGAATTACTTTATCTTCTCAATCTAGTCCCAACAAATAGGAAAATTAGAGCTTTCCTTGACTGGAAAGTATTCTCACCTGAGTATACTAGAGAAATGTCTCGACTTTTTGAGGTTAGAAATGACACTATTCACTGTGTTTCTCTAAACGAGGTAAAATACAATCCAAAAAATAGCATACCGTTGTCAAGTGAATTAGGTTTTAAAAAATTTAGAATAGATTTAGAAAATGCATGGAAAAATCTAACTATGATCTATCTTATAGAACAGGAAAAAATCGACTTGGTAAAATTATTAGACGATGTAAAATTATAATTTTGCGCTAGTAATCGCACCTTGTGCTGCAGAGCCAACCAAGGAAGCATATTTTGCCAGTGCACCTCTTGTGTAATTCGGTTTTGGCGGACTCCATTGTTTTCTTCTCTCTTCAAGTTCTTTTGGAGACACATGAAGATCAATGATGTTCGTTTCGGTATCTATTGTAATTTCATCATCATCATTTACCAATGCGATTGGACCGCCCACATATGCCTCTGGAGCTACATGACCTACCATGAATCCGCGTGTACCGCCGGAGAATCTTCCGTCTGTCACCATTGCAACTGTTTTACCTAATCCTTGACCGACAAGTGCCGCAGTGGTGGCCAGCATCTCTCTCATTCCAGGTCCTCCTTTTGGTCCTTCGTATCTAATGACTATGACCTGACCTTCGTCTATTTCTCCTTTAGATACAGCATCAAATGCATATTCTTCTCTGTCATATACTCTGGCCTTACCTGTGAATTTGGTCATCTCGACTCCAGCGGTTTTAATCACAGCGCCGTCTGGTGCCAAACTTCCTCTCAAGATGACTGCAGTTCCTACTGAGTGAATTGGATTATCAACAGATTTCACTATTTGTTGCTCATGTTCTGGAATATTCATGGATGAGAGATTTTCTTTGATAGATCTTCCAGTTACAGTCATACAATTATCATGAATTAGACCCTTTTCAGCTAATTTCTTTAGCACAAATGGTATTCCCCCAATTTTATCTAGTGAGTTCATTACATAATTGCCACCGGGTTTCATATCTGCCAGATGTGGAGTTTTTTTTCTAACTCTTTCAAAATCATCATATGTTAATTTGACATCCACCTCATTGGATAATGCCAATAAATGTAAAATTCCATTTGTAGAACCACCTATTGCATTGAGCATTGTAATTGCATTTTCAAATGCCTCAAACGTCAAAATTTCGCGGGGTTTAATGTTTAGTTCTAATAATTGAACACATGCTTTACCTGTATCATAAACTATCTTTTCTCGCCTAACATCTTCTGCTGGAGGACTGGCACTACCTGGCAACGCAAGACCAATGGCTTCAGAAATTGATGCCATTGTATTTGCAGTAAACATTCCACCACATGATCCAGCATTTGGGCAAGCAGTGTTTTCAATATTTTTAAGGTCCTCTAGAGATATTTTACCAGCATCATATGCGCCAACTGCTTCATATACATCGACTACTGTCAATTCTTTCCCGTCCAATATTCCTGGCATGATTGTTCCTCCATAAACAAAAATGGATGGTAAATTCAATCTAGCCATTGCCATCATAGTTCCAGGTAAACTCTTATCACAACCTGCAATTCCAACTAGTGCATCATATTGATGTGCGCGCATCATTAATTCAATCGAATCTGCAATAATCTCACGTGAAATTAATGATGACTTCATTCCTTCATGGCCCATTGCAATCCCGTCACTTACTGCAATAGTTGAAAATTCTCTTGGTGTTGCACCGCCATCAATTACTCCTTCTTTTGCTTTTAGTGCTAATCTTGGAAGATGAATGTTGCATGGTGTCGCCTCATTTCCAGTATGACAAACACCAACAAATGATTTGCCTAAATCATCATCAGTTAAACCCATGGCTTTGTACATTGCTCTATGAGGAGATCTAGCCGTTCCTTCTACAACATTTCTACTAGAAATCTCCATGACACGATATTTGTGAATGGCCATAATTTAGACTTTATTGCAATAACTCATTAGAAATATTTTATTGATAATAGAGTGTTTAAATTCTGACCATTTCTGGTAAGATTGCTGGAAACGAAATCACTCGCATGTCCTATTTGTCAAGGTAATAGAGCTGAAATTGCAGGAGATGTAAAATTGAGGGAATATTTCAAGATAAAGAATTTCTAACTACGTCTTTAACCGTTCTAAAATGTACACGCTGTGGGCATTACATGTTCTTTGATAAAATGGCACAATTTACAACAAAGGAATCTACTGAAAATGAACCATAATTAAAAACATCATATCTTTTAATAATTAAATGATCAGATAATTCCATCGGAAATCTAAACATCGTTTACTTTATCGATTTTATTTATGTATCTTTTATTGATTGGTTATCTAATTTCAATAATAGTGATTCAATTTCTTCTGGCGTTTCCGCACCATATACAATCAAAATTTTGTCATTATCCTTAATATCATAATTTCTAATGTCATTGACTTGTTCTCTGTTAATATAGAATTTTAAAGAATTTTCATCTTTGGAACAAAAACTTCTTCCATCTTGAAATACAAAGCATTTATCATCTAATTTTAATTTCAATGAGCTAAACAAATATCCTAGTTTTACTCCAGTTGCGTGTTTGTGTATTGTTGTCCCGTCTCCTCCTTCAAAGTGAATCCATGGAGATTTAATTTGATATGCCTGCGCTGAAAAATCAAACGTATCCTTAAAGATGCTCACTAGAATCGCTGCATGTGAATGCTCGCTATTTAACGGTCCTGCTCCTTCTGGTCCTCCAGGTGCTTCTTGTGTCATATTGGCAAATTGCCATACGGAATATCCTACAATTACTACAATTACCGCAAGAACTCCTATTGTAATTAGGGTGTTTCTTCTTTTTTCTGAAGAACGCCTAGTTGCATAATTTTCACGTTTTTCTACTCGTTCTTCTCGTTCCTTTTTTCCCATTAGATAATTAGGTTCAAAAATTTACCCTAATTAACTGTTCGATGATTTTTTTGGTCTGGTGGGCAATATTTTTAATTATTATTTTTATTAAAAAAATTATCTTAACTATCCTCACTTACATAACTTTTGTATCTAAAAACAGGGGAAGGATAGAATAATGTATACTCGCCATAACATCTGGAAAACAAAAAGCAATTATCCGTAGTACTTTTTGAACAAAACAGAGACTAGTTCCAATTCTATTGAAGATTAAACAAGTCATCTAAAAACCAGAGTTGTCACCAAAACTTCCACCTGGAATCAATTTTAAACGCTAGTCATTAAATCAAAAGGGGACAAGAATTGATTGCTAAGTGTTTTTGTTCTTATGAAGTATATTCCAGATTTTGTGATTTCTTTATCGTTGAAACTTTAATTATACATAGAGACATCAAAACTAGAAATAGTCATATGAGATCTCGAAAAAATCCAGTAAATTCGTCACTTGGAATTACAGTACGTACTTCAAAAATTCCTAATTGTTGAGCTCCCTGTAATTTATCATAATATCCATAGATTCCTTCTTCAGTAGGATAAATCATTAAAGTTTCTTGTTGACCGGGTTCTAATAGATTTGTTTCAACATTTAATCCTTCAATGTATAATTTATGTGCCTTATCACCATTATTAATGACAGTCAAAAGATATTTAAAATTAGTTCTAGTTACAATGTGTGGATTTGGTTCTCCATCTACTCCCAAAACCCCCCTGAGTTGGACTTGTTCATCTATTTCCTCAAAAGAAACAGTTTGTTCAATTTTTTCTTGCCATAAGATTGAAACATGTCTGACATTTCCTTGACCTATTAACATAATCATTCCTGTAAAAGCTACAACACCCACTACAATTGCAAGTATCACGTATTTTCTCTCGGACAACGTATCATGCTAAACTTATCCCCTATTTTTAAACAAAGTATGATTGTTAAAGATGAAAATCAGTAGAGAAAATATTAAATCTATCATGAAAATTAGGTTTGAAAAGTAAAAAACAGTCATTGACCTGGGCGAAAATTCCAACTAACGTTGGGTTTATCAAATAATTATTTTGATTACTAGATTGATTTATTGTAAAATTGTACTCTCAGTGAAATTTACAATATTTTGAAAAATCTGATCCATTATTGTTATATCACACCATTTCTACATTCCATTATGATTCACAAAATAAAATATTTTGAAGCCGATAAATTGCAACATGGAGTTTTTCTTCAGGATGTAGTAAATGACTTTCTAGCTGAACAAGGAGATAGAATTATAGCAGTACATCCAGTCATGGAAAAAACATTATTGGTTCACTATAAGGAAGATTTCTAGATGATTAATTATTTTTAATACCTAGAAATATCATATATAGTATAGATTTCAAAAAAATGTATTGGAATATTTTGTTTTAATTCCATCAAAGTGTATCTTTTTTTCTTTTTAATAAGTAAAACTTATTGAGGACATGTATTTTGTTGCTTGCACAAATTACTTTCAAAATTACGTTAAGATATTTTGAGTAATGATTTTTAATATTGTCACTTTTATCCAAGCATGGAACGTCCAGTTTTTTATTTTATAAAACATAAACTATCTATTTAGATTTAATACTTCTAATAATTTCAATTCACATGTAAAATTTTTCTGTTAGAATTTCAATGATCTTTTTGGTAACACATGGCGGATAAATAAAATGACATAGATGTCACTAATCTATTAATCGATTACTGCAATAGTTGATCAAAATATAAGAAGAAAAATAAAATTAACACTATTTTTAATTTCACTTTGTAATTAACACTATTTTTAGTTTCTATACATTAAACTGTTAAATACAAAAAAAAATTCTAAAAAAATAATAAAGATGTTATAAAATATTGTAAGGTTTGTATTCTCCTTGACTCCTTAGTCGCTCAAATCTTTTAATAACAAATTGAGCAGTCTCCCTTACATCTATGCTAGAATCATTAAGGGCTTTACTAATTAATGGCTCGGCTTCAAATGCTCGCATTAACCCAAGAGCTTCAATTGCCTCATGTTTTGCCAATACACTTGTATGATGCAATCCTGCATCCACCAGTGCCGGAATCTTACTTCGCATGTTTCGTGCGGCAACCTGAAAGCATGCTTCATGGATGACCACGCCATTATTATCGTTTTTAATGACCCATTCTATTACATCCGATACCTTAACAAACATTGGGTCATTTTGATCTTTATCTTCGGCCAATTCACCAATTAACCAAACTGCATCCCAGCGTTTTGATTCATCTTTTTCTGTTTCTAAAGTCTCTTTACATATGGAGAATCTTTCTTCGTCTGGAAGTTTTCGAAGATTCGCTTCGTCGAATATTTGTATGGCCATTTCAACCTGTATTCTAAGCAGGAGATAATAACCTCAAATCAAATGCACCTTAACAAATTTGTTATTTTTTATTTACAAACAAACACTACCTAATTGATTTTCTAATGTTAATTGCAGATTTTGTAAAATTAGCGAGACTTATCCTGTTTTCGGTGGTTTCTCTTTGAATTTTTTTCCATTTGTTAATAGAACCATTCAAAGAATCCTCGCATGTCTCACCAAGACCAGAATGTTGACATCTTATCTCATAATACTCAAAAGAAATTAATTCAAGATCTCATACCATTTATTGTGAAAATAGAGAATCAAAAGTATAATAAAAAAAATTATTCAATTAAACTCTATTCTATCGGAGCACATTTTGAAAATCATGGGAAGGCACTTCCTTTTAACATCGATGATTACATAGCACGTCATTTAGCTACAAGATTATCCGAAGAGATATGTTGTGATTATATAGGACATTTACCCTATTGTGGAGATCGTGAAGGAAACAATGCCAAGGATTGGAATCCAGGCGTTATGGAAAAAGAAGTGGTAATTAATGGAATAATATCTGACATAAAAAATGATTTATCAAAAAGAAAAAATCTCGGGTTATCTCCATCTACATGCATCGTTATAATTAGTGGACACGGCGGAAATAATTTTTTAGTGGAGGAACAAGAAAAAATTGGACGTTTGATAAATATGCCATTTTTGTACCTTCCACCATTTGATAAAATTAGTATAAAACATAGAAAATTTGGGAAATTGGAAATTACTCATGCAGATCATGCGGAACATTCGGTTGCAGATTTTTTAGGATTGCTAGACAGAGAAGAACTTCAAAAGATAAATAATTTAGCTAAAAAAGATCCAATCAGGGCTCTAAAAGAAAATCCAGCAATAATGGGATTGGGGGGATATGTACTTCCAGAAATAGGAGGTGAAAAATATCAGTCATTACGTGTACGCCATCCAGAACTCGTTAAAATGGCAAAAAAATTTGTCTATAATGACAAAAAAATAATTATAGATAAAAAGGTAGGTGAGTTATTTATCAAGCGGGCCATTATAATGGCAAAAAAAAGAATTTGCTCTTTCATAAAGATAAATTATTTGTATAAATCAAAATTATGATTTTTTGTATTTGTAAAAAAACCTCAATTCCAAAGCCATTTGTTTCATCTTGAGCTATTGGAGTGAAAAACTAGATTACTGTTTACAAAATTTGGTACTGCAATGTTTGGTGCTGTCTTGATATTGGTAAAATTACTTAGTTCAGGTTTCGATAATAGATTTTAATAATTTCATCCACCATTACATCTGTGTCGACATCTTTTTCGGCACTTACAAGAAGTAAATGATCACCGCCCAAATATAAGGAAAAGCGCTTAACCAATTCATATTCCGCCACGGTATATTTTGTTTTGCCAAGCCATTTTGACATTTCTTTACGTGCCTTCCAATCAATAATAGAAAGCGTAACCAATTCGTTTTCCTTGTGCTCTGAAAGTAGGCTAGTCAAACCCTTCCTCAATCCACCTCCAACGCGAACCGCCCATTGATCATAGACTGTAGCAAATCGGATTTTAGGATTAGAATCTAAAATTTGGGAACAGAATTTTTCATAATCCATGATTGTTCTGTAGTATTCTCACTATTAGAGTTTTAACTGTTTATTGACATATTGAAATGAATATTTAACGAAGATCAGGTATTATATAAAAAATCATTCGCCATGAGAAATCTAATTGTATTATCTAATTAAAGAGGTATTTCAAATATTCATAAACATTTTTTTAATTTTTTAAGTGTTAAATTTTGTCAGTAATTTCATTTTTTACTTCATCAACAGAAGTATTTAATAATTCAATTTGATTGTCGATTGCGGAGATTTTTTTAATAAGAGAATCATTTTCCCAATCAAAGTTGTCCTGAATCTCTTTCAATGTTGTTTCATAGTTAATACATTGATGTAGAATATTTTTAGCTAATAACGGATCTTCAAACAGTTCAGCAATATCGCCGATGTCATTTTTTATATTTGGAATTGTAAAATAATTAGTTATCTCTAAATTTTTTCTTGATAACAAAAGTATATTCTGTTTACTCTCTTCTTTACCATTGTTAAGATAGTTCGCTATTCCTTGCCTTATTACGTAATAATTTTTTAGTATAGTTTCTAAGTTAGACAGAATCCTATAGCTAAATACCGTCAATCTTTTTTTCTCTCTTCTATCATGTCGTTGTTCGATGTTTTGTATATTCAAAACTAATTCAGCAATCTTATCTTGTTGTTCCTCCGATCTTTTTAGTTGATTATTAGAATAAATTAAAATGGCAATAGTGATAGATGTTCCTATTCCGGTTTCAATTACTGATGTGACCCAGTTTGTTGAATCATTATCGCTGAATAAAGGAATATTGAAAATTAAATGTGTAAAAAGCATTGTCAAAATCATGATTATTGGAGTGATAAAAAATAACAGTCTTATTTTTTGATTTACAGAATTTTTTCGTTTTTGCGTCATTGTTTTTTAATTAAAATCCCTACTTCTTAAAGTAATTTATATGAATAAACAATTAATTACTCAATTTTTTTTTTTGATAATTTTCTATCCAGTTCATTATTTTAATTAACTAGAAAAGCATTGCGTCAAATTCATATTCCCATAAAAAAGTATTTTCGTAATTTTTACTACATGTACTCCATCTAAATAAAGGATGGGGTAGACAATGTAACTCTCTATTTTCACTAAATATTAAAGCAAAATTATTTGAAGATTATCATGGGTTAATGGGAAGAATGTCAGACAAAATTATCAAAAAAATAAGTCATCAGATATACGAATATTGTAAATCCCTAAAATTTGGTGAAAAAACAATAAATAAAATATAAAATGACGGTATCATTATGAACTGTATTTTTTGTGATATTTTATCTGGAAGACGTGGGGCTCATTTTTTATATGAGGATGACTATCATGTTGCATTTTTGGATAAATACCCCATAGATCTGGGCCATAGTCTAGTTGTTCCAAAAGAACATCATGAACGAATAACAGATATGGATTCCAAAGCTGTGGGAAATTTGTTTTCCATTATTCCAAAAATTGCAAATGGTATTTTAATTGCAGCCGGGGCAGACGCATTTAGTCTTGGACAAAACAATGGTAGAGCTGCAAAGCAAATAATTCCGCATGTACACATTCACATCATTCCAAGGTATAATCATAAAGGAACCATTTGGACAAAACGATCGATATCAAGTGATGATGAACTATTAATCCTGGCAAAAAAAATCAAAGAATTTATTGTTTAGAATGTCCAGGATTGTATCTTAGTATTGCTCCAACTTTACCAAGACTAGAAAGCATAACCCCATGTTCTGCACTTCCTGAAATTACTTCTAATCTAGTTCCTGTTTTTGCTGCAAGCAATTCTAAATAATCCACAATATCCTGTTCGTTTGCTTCTACTTCCATGGAATTACAACCAGGGCAAGGATTGTTTGTATATTTTGTCTTTTTTGGAATGACGTCTCGTCTTTCAATAATTTCTTCTTGAATATGTTGACATCTACGACATTTTCCTTCAACTCGATTTAGGTTTGTATCATCTGTAATGATTAATATTTTAACTACATTGTTTTTGAGAAGTTCAGTAACTTCGGGTAGACCGTATGTTCCCAATCCAGAGTGTGAATTTATCTCTCTAAACAAATCCTCAATTAATTTTTTTTCTTCCATCATTCTAAAATCAGAAAGAAGGTCTGCAGATTTTGCAAATGCCTCTCTAATACCCTCTGCACCAGAATATGATGCGTCAATTGTATCTATTATCATATTTTGTAAACGGTATTCTAAATAATTTCCATTAATGAAATCTTCTTTCGTAGGACCGGGTCCTGAAATAATCAATCCCTTAACAGGATAAATGTCGATAAAATATTCACGCGTTGTTCCTGCAACTCTATTGTAAAAATAAGATAATTCCATTTCCCTTAATTTTTGAAATCTTTTTGCAGATTGTCCACCCTGTCGATGTTTTCCTGCAACTCCTGAGCCAGTTTGTGATAAAACTTCTATCTTATCTCCATGAAGTAATCCCCATCCAGCGTCTTTAGCATCAATAGCTAAGAATCCTATTAGATTGTCATCCTTTAACATGTCTTTTAGAATATCTACATGAAAATGATCATCGCATCTGTACAGATACTGTTTTAGGTCTTTTGGAGGATCGATTTCCCAAACCTTAACCACTTCACTTCCCAATGCTCCCCCACCTTCTGGAGGCAATGCACCACAAAACATTACAAGACCCCTTTCAGGAGTTTTTTTTAATAGCTTTAGCCGTTGAACTACTTTGCCAAGTGAATCTACGACATGTGATCTTGTAAGATCAGATTTTATGTTATCAGCAGTTCCTTGTTCTTGTTGCAACGTGCTGATAATCTCATGAAGCTGTTTCCCTTTTGGAATATACACGCTAATTAGTTCAGTCCCACGACCTGATTTTTGAGATAATTCTTCCAACATTTTTCTGATTTTATAAAGTTTAACTGAATCTACTTTTTCTATATTGATCTTTTCCATTTGTGATTTCTTCCGATTATACGAATATTAAGTTTGATTGATTCAATTTTCATCTAATAAAATTATAATTCATCAATAGACTTTAGAAAGACTTCAAGTGGTTGGTTGCCTCTGATTTTGATTATCTTTTCATTATTGAAAATTAGAAAATATGGAGTCGCGTCAATTCCCAGTTCCATTCCAGAATTATGCATTTGATTTACCCTTTCCTTATATTTGTGAACATCAAGACATGTATTGAATTGAACTAAATCAATGCCGACTATTTTTGCAAATGTATCTAGTGAATCCCTAGTAATCCACCCCGTATTTTCCCCTCCCCAATTTTTGTATAATTCATCATGATATTGCCAATATTTTTCTTGATCTTGTGCACAGTGTGTTGCCTCTGCGGCTAAAACAGAATCAGGTCCATTTAATGGAAAGTCTTTGAACACTAGTTTGACTTTTCCGGTTTCAATAAATTCACGTTTAATTGTATTTAGGGTGCTTTGATGAAAATTATGGCAAAAAGTACATTGATAATCACCCCATTCCAAAATTGTAATTTGTGATGATTGATTTCCAATTATTGGAGAACCATTCTGAATTAATTTTGATTCGATAAATAGTTTTGAATCACTTTCGGATTGCGGATAAAATGCCAAAAAAACACCGGCTAACATTCCAACGCAAATTGGAATCGCAAACAAGTAGATCTTTTTCATTAATTTAACAAAATTTTTTTTCTAGTAAATAGTTTCCTTAGATTAAACAGATGCCAAGGTCCATAACGCAGAATTTTTTGCAGATATCTCTGCTACAAATGGATCATTTGACGAGGAGATTATTATCACGTCTCCTTCATTCGGACATAAATTTTCTAAAATGTAGTTTCCTGTTTTAATATCCTTGATAAAACATTCTTTTTCATCACCCGGAAAAACCAGTTTTTTATTTTTACATATCATTGTAGTACATCCTGATGAACCATACAAAATTGCATAGTCTCTTTGTTCCAGTCCTGTTTTAACAATGTTGGAATAGTTTTTGAGTAAAACTGCATGATTATGTTTGCCTTGTATGATACTGCATTTTTTAATTTTACATTCTTTGGGAATTACGCTTTGGATCTGATTTATTAATTTGTGTCCTTTTTCAGTAAGAAAAGTTCCAGATTTTGTGGTGCCCACTATTCCTGCTTCTTTTAGATGTAAAATCAAGGTCTTTACTGCGCCTTCTCCTAAATGAATCTCCTTTCCAAAAGTTGCCCTACTAACAAACTTTTCTTCATTTAGCAATTGTAATGCTTTGAGGACGTGTGGAATACTGAATGTGAGAACTTTACTTGAACCCTTTCTGGATACTATGTCTTGTAAGGCCTGAATGTTTTTGCGCAGACTTTGACTGGTTAATAATTCTATATAAATTGGACAAATTATCCATCATCTATTCATGCCAATGATTATTTAGATTTAACAGTAAATTAGAATACCACATAATTCAAAATTAAATTAATTATCAAACTATTTTGTTGTTGTAATATTAGACAATAACATACAAGCGTTAAGTCTATTAAAAAAGGTAATTAAAATTCTAAAGATAACTCCAAAACCACCAGTAATTTTTTACATGATCTTATTTTGAAAAAATAGTCTTTGATTCACTAACAAAAATCAATATTGGGTAAAAGCAATGAAAAAATTATTTTCAATAGGATCTTTTGATAAAAGGGATGATAATAAAATAGGATCAATCAAATTCCAAGATATAAAAAAGAGGACATTTTTTGATTTCTTTCCAAAAAAAAATCTAGACGCTTTTATCCATTTTCAATCATATTTCAAGAAAGGTTAGATCTGGAAATAAATTTAATACTTTAAGCGTCAAAAAACGTCTTTATTAATTGGACAAATTGTCCAAGAATTTAAATACGTTCAATCAAGAGAAGGCTCATGTCTCAATCAAGACAAATTAATGTATCTAAGAACGGTGTTCCAGTTATTGCAATTGTTGTATTAGCTATAATTTTTGCAGTGGGGTTATTTGTTGTTGGATTTGACCAGGGACATATTTTTAGCCTAGTTTATGGTGAAGAAGCATTTCAAGACATGTACATCCATGAACTTACTCACGATATGAGACATGCTGCTGGCTTTCCTTGTCACTAGTAGGCTAACCTGATGAAGACATTTCTTTTTATCCTTATTGTCATAGCTTCTGGTGCTTCGGCGGGGCTTATTCTGGGTGTAGCAAATCTCGTATTTGTTGAGCCTTCTCTTGATCAGGCAACTGGAATTGAAAATCAACATCTATTTGCAACAGGTGAGGAAAAAGACACACCTGAATTTCAGATAAAATATGAGGGCTATAGAACATGGCAAAAAAGTGGACAAATGTTGGCTGGTGGAATTTTAGGTATTTCCATTGGTTCGCTATTTGGAATCGCTTTTGCACTTTCAAGAAACGCGCTTCCCGGAAAAACAGATATCAAAAAAGCCCTTGTTTTGGCAGGAATAATGTGGTTGACAATTTACTTTATTCCATTTTTAAAATATCCTGCAAATCCACCAACTGTTGGTGACCCTGAAACCGTGATATTGCGTGGAATTCTTTATTTGTCGTTTATTACAATTTCTGGTTTTGGTGCTGTTGGATTTTACAAACTGTCTCAAAAACTAAAAACTAAAAAATTCATTGCTATCGTTGGTTACGTTGCATTTATTGTGATAGCGTTTATTACAATGCCTGAAAATCCTGACCAAATTACTGCACCTGTAGATTTGGTCAATCATTTTAGAATGATGTCTGCATTCACTGTATCGCTCTATTGGCTTTCGTTAGGGCTTATTTTAGGTTCTTTGTGGACGCATTATAAACCTCATAAAGAAATAACTTCTTTTTCGTAGTCATTCCAAGTCTCTGTAACGAGAATGACATGGAGTAATTTAAATAACTCGTCATTGTTTTTGATTATGATTGACACGACGTCTGACATTACCTCAATTAAAAAAATATGATGTCACTCAAAAAGTCATTGAAGCATTGGCAGATTCTGAATCTCGTTCAATATTATTTTCAATTATAAAAAAAGGAATGACTGCATCTGAATTGTCAGTAAGATTAAAAATTCCGCTCAGTTCAGTATACAAAAAACTTGCCGATCTAGAAGAGCTTACTCTAATTGAAGTAGAAAAATGGATGATTTCTGAGAAAGGGAGGAAATTTAAAATGTACAAAAGTCGAATTAGCAAAGCAGATATTTCTATAAGAAAACCCGATCCTGTTCTTAATTTAGTACCAAACTAGTGAATCGAATGTCGAAACCAAACATAATACAACTAAGCGAATTTGACATAACACAAAAAATTATTGAATCTCTAAGCAGTATCTGTACACGTGCAGTATTATTTTCAATTAAAAATGAATCAAAAGAAGCAACACAAATTGCAGATGAGTTAAAAATTTCAATATCTACGGTTTACAAGACTTTGTCTAATTTAGAAGAGTTGGCACTAGTAGAAGTTGACAAGTTTATAATTTCTCCAGAGGGAAAGAAAATAAAACAATATCGTAGTCGCATTGGAAAAGTGGAAATTACATTGACGGATATGGAACCAACATTGAGCCTATACCCTAACACCAATAATAATAAATCAAATAATCAAAGTTAGATTAAAAAAATAAAATAACAATATTAAATTTGTAATCGTGGGACTATTTAATTTGATTTTCTTTGTCAGGTTCTGCTAACTTGTCGAGACCTAAATACGAATCTTCTCTGAATTGAGATTTTGAATCTAGTTAGAATTTTGCTTATACAGACTGGCGTTTTGTATGATGTTTTCCATCTGTTCTTGCCATCTACTTTCATCATATGCTGATTCTGCATAAACAATTTGTGATAGTAATCCTAAAACAATTTCTGAAATTACAATCAAAAATTTAATTGTCAACGTGTAATCCATGTTAAGAAATTATTTAGAGAGTATTTTCATTTTTTTAGTGGTTCTAAAATTTTAGAATTAGAAAACAAATCATAAATTTATTTTTAAAACATATAGGTTCAGAATTTCTCATTCTATGTTTGTAGAATAAATCCTTTGTTTAAATACTGTTAGCTAGACCTAATCAACAATTCATGAAATCAAAATTTTATTGGTATTCAATTATTGTTTTAATCTTTAGTGTATCTACATTTGCTAATAATGGTTATGCTCAAAATGAAGAAGAGAATTACACATCAGTCATTACAATTACGGGGGTTAGTTTGGAATTAACAAAACAAGCACTTTTGACGGATAATTATGATTCTGCAGAGAAATATTCTACTCTAACAAATAATTTCTATGGGAAAAATATTCAATTTTTAAGAGCGGTCAACTCGGATTTTTCAGACAAAATTCATATCAAATTACTTGATCTTCATTCAGGTATTTTCTCAAAATTAGATTCTAAAGATCTGATTAATGAAATAGATCAACTCCAAGAAACATTTACACTGGTTCCTTCTGGCGTAAATTCTAACATTATTATTACTTCTATTTTGTCTGAAGCGGATGAGCAATATCAGTTAGCAATACAAGATGATAATCCAGAATCATACTTTCTAACTTTATCGTTAATAAAACATTCAAAGATTATTTTAGAACAAAACCCCATATCTGACAGCCGTCTGAATCAAGAACTGGGTTCATTTTTTCGTGATCTAGATGAATTAGTTGCAAATAAAAATGACTTTGTTGTTGTTGGAAATTTAATTACTGCAATACAGCGCGATTTAATTCAAACGGAAACGATTGTAATTGATAAAACAAATCTCTATGCTGTAATTCGCGATTTATACTCTGAATTATTTACTGCAGTAAATTCTGGCGATTATTTAGCTGCAGAAGAAATTGCAATTGAAGCATATCTTGAAAATTTTGAATATTTAGAACCTGATATTGAAAAAGTTGATGAAAAACTACTAGAATCATTAGAAATCAACATGCGTGAAAAACTCCGAGAGATGATTGTACAAAAAGAGAATCCAGAGGCCATCATCAAGTTTATTGAAAATTCTATTTTGCCTGATTTAACAAAAGCTGAAGCTATGACTAATGACCTCACTTCTGTTGTTGCTAGCTCATCATCTGAAAAAGAGCTGAAATCTATGGGGGATGCATCAGAGGAAGAAAAGTCTGGTGTAAAAAATGAGATTGACGTAATTCGTGAACGATTAGAGGAAACATTACTTCATTATGGCCGTGGGGATACACAATCAGCACATGCTAGTGCAAGATCTGCATATCTTGACAGTTATGAGTTTGTAGAAATCCCCCTCAGAGTAATTGATCCTGATTTTACCCTTGAGGTTGAATATCAGTTTGCAACATTACGTAATTTGATTAAACAAGAAGCACCTCAAGAAGAGATTCAAGAGATTATAATTGGCATTAGAAGAAATCTTGATGAATCTGAAAGGATAGTGAGTGGCACTGGCACTTTAGCCCCCTCAATTGCATTTACATCGTCATTTGCAATTATTTTTAGAGAGGGATTGGAATCCGTATTAATTCTTGGGGCTATAACGACATATCTTGAGGCCTCAAGAAATAATCAATTTAAAAAATATATTTACTATGGAGTAATGGCAGCATT
>JAERMO010000119.1 GCA_016844465.1 Nitrosarchaeum sp.
CACAATCTGAGCAAGTACAAGGGTACATTTTCCTGTCTTCTGACATAATATTCGGCCATTTTGGCTACTTAATAAGTATTGGATTTTCAAAATTATTTGGCAAGTAAAAAAAAAATTGACCTCAATAAGTTCTAGATTCATTAAATCAAATGGAATGGCCTTCTGGGTGGAATGTAATATTACTTCGATTCCCTCCCATAGCAAGCAGGATGAGAGAAGGGTTTGAAAAAAACTTAGTCTAAGGAACTTCTAATAATACAGATGTACAGGAAAAAGCAACACGGTCTCTTATTTCTGATTTTTCTTGCCCTGAATATTGATAAAAGTTAATCACATCTTGCAGGTATGTTCCGTAAGCGGTTGGTTGACAGTTTGTATAAGTCCATGTTTGAATAACTGTGCCATCTCCAGCAACCACGTCAATATCTACAGCAAAAGGACTAAGAGTCGTACTCTGAGTCATCCATCTATCAATTCCTCTGTACAAGTCCTTTTTATCCACACTAGGTAGTCCTTCTAAGAAAAATTCTGGTTTGTCCTTAAAATAGTACATCGGAAATTTGTATATCTCTGTTCCTTTACTTTGTGAACTAGTTGATTCAAATTTAGAAAATGTATAAACAGTGAATGGTTTTTCAATTAATCCGTTAGAAAAATGAACAACAAAAAATTGAGCACGCTCATCATCACTTAAAGGTGTTTGAGCAGCAGTCACTTCGATTTTCTGTGGAATATTAATTATTCCTTTTGTAATTAGATACTCTAATGATTTTAGGTATTCTCCTTCGCTAATGGAGCCTTCAGACCACCACTTGGCATTATTTTTTACCCATTCAGGTATTGAAGAGGAATCGGCTAAGACACTAATGGAAAAAACAGTTACTAATAATGGAATAATTGTCATCAACAATACAACTTTGCTTGTTGGTATCTTCATAATCAATTAGAATTTGTACACTAGCCCCCAAGATATATTTATTCAAAATTGTTCCAAAGTGATTCATATATTTCTCAAAGTAATTGTCATGATACCTGCTTTGGCAATAACTAAAATCCACTGTAAAATTTTTGATATGTTTTATGATTCATAATATGCTAGTCCTCATTTTTATAGCACTAATCCAAGTAGGCAGTAATGGGAATTAAATCAAAAATTCAAGGCACATCAGATTTTATCAAAGTAGTAGCAAGCTCTCGAAAAAAAGATGTCTCTTTTCTTAAAGAAATCCTAGAATCCAAAGAAATTGTATTTTTAAAAACGGATTCGATTGCTATTCTCATAAAGAAAAAAGGAGAATCAAAAAAATTTTTTGAAGCATTTGATAAGATAACCTGCGAGGGTTATGATTTAAAATCTCAAGAGCCAATAACTGATCCTATTCCAAAATTAAATATTGCTTTAGGATATATTTTCTATTTTCAAAACAAAAAATACATAACATAATAGCAAATGATAACAACATAAGAATGCAAATTGTAAAGTGTACCTCTTCGGGTCCTGTATTAATACGATTCTATATGTATTAACAAGGATTAATTTTCGGGAACGGTAATTGGAATATCTATTTCGTATTCATGAATTCCGTCAGTAGCATACACATGATACAATCCACTTTTAATTGAATCAGGAATTTTCCAAGGTAGGTAAAGATTTCCACGTGGATCTGTTTGACTCATCATAAATTCAACTTCTGCAGAATCATCGGAAATTGTAATTTCAACATTATGAAAACCATGCCAACCATATCCATCAAAAATAAGATATGATTCTCCTGCAATTGTATCATGAGTAATACTCAAGCCTAATCCTTCGTAGAGGGGAAACTCCTTTCTATATTCTTCCAATGGTTTTAACATAGAAGATTTTTTTTCACTCATTGAAACAAAGATATTGTTTTTCTCTTCAAGAGTTGCAGCCCAACCCTTATCCACAAGTCGTTGCACATTTTCTGGCTTTACACATGCTGGATGCCAGTTAGATAGCTTCAAAACAAATGCAAGGTGACTTTTACATGTTATTTTGTATACAGGGATACCAAGATTGTATTGTGCCTTAGGAGTGTGTAGGTTTTTTCCAACAGGAGTCAAAGTATCTTCTAATTCTTTATCACACAACTTATCGCCACAAACATCAGGTGAATTTATCACATATTTTTTCTTGAATTCAATTATGTTTGTGCCACCATCAACAGAACTAGTTGTTAGTCCTAGCGATATCAGGAGGATCAGAATTAAAAACAAATAACTCATAAAGCAATATAGTTGAAATTGCATTTTAGCCTTATTGCGATAGTTTCACTATTGATAATTGTAGTTCCGTCTGTCTTTGCCATTAATCTACCATCAATAGAAAATGATTTGAATTTAGTTGATCTAAAAGTAGTAGATCTTCAGATTCTTTCAATGGATGACACACCATGGGAATATCTTGATGATGCAGATCTTGTAAAAATAACAATTAACGTTACAAACAACGGGCTTGATTATCTTCTCTTAGATAATAAAATGCTAATACTTTGGGCAATGGAGCCAGATTATAGAAAAAGCACCTCTGACAATGAGGTTCTTGAGCTTGTTGACAATTATTCCACAATTTATGACGATGAGCTTGAAGTCATATATGAGAATTTAGAATCACGCGAACTCTTTGAAGAATGTGACCATATACATGAGACAGTAAAAATTGGGCAATCAAAGGTTTTTACAATTTGTTTTAATGTATTGAGAATATGGCATAACGAAGTTCTAACCATAGATGGCCAAAAGCAATACTATGTTGTTATGATGGATAACCAACATGCCTCTTCATGCCCCAACTGCAAGAAGATTTCCGTGTCTACAATATCTGTTCCAACCGCTAATTACTACACTCCAAGATGGGTTCAAAACCTCTTTGAGTGGAACCAACGAGGAATGATTTCAGATAAAGAGTTTGAATATTCAATCAAGTATCTTGTTGAAAGAGGTATTATTTCTAAAGAGAACGAGAAGATGCAGCCGACAACTATGGAAGAAAAGAATTTGCAGCTAAAAGAACATCAGGCAAGGCTTTCTTTAGCTCAGCAAAACAATCTTTATGTTAGTGCAATGAATTTTTACGAATCAAAATACAGTGATAGTTTTAGTGGTGTTTTATGCAAAAAGCAAAACAATATTGTGACTTTATCTGGTGATTATACTAATGATGGCGCCTA
>JAERMO010000044.1 GCA_016844465.1 Nitrosarchaeum sp.
CTTGAACTTTGAATCAGATACTTCCTGAGCAATCCAGAATCTAGTCTCATCATCCATCATGGCAAATAGGTATCGTTTATCTCCCTTGATTTTCACATAAACTTCATCAGCTCTCCAAGTATCGCCCACTTGAGGAGTAATGGTATCGAGATACTCTTTCATCAAATTAGTGTATTTTTTTATCCACACGAAAACAGTTTTGTGGGAAACATTGACTCCTTGAAGTCTAAGGAATTTCTGAACCCCTCGTAGAGATTCACCTGTAAAGTATAGTTGCATAGTTGAGGTAATGGCTTGAGGATTGACTCTCATTTTTTCAAATCCAAGATTGAAAGAGAATCTTTTTTTGCAATCCATACAGGAGTATCTCTGTAAATCATAATTTCTGTTGTGTCTAATTCCATGTTTTACAATATTTGTAGAATAACAGGAAACACATTTGTCTAGTCCTATTTCCTCGATTGTAATCTTGTTTCTTTCTCTTACTTCCTGTCTTAGCTTAATACTAATGGAAATTGCTATAGAATGTTTGCATACAACTTTCCTGTAAATAGGTTTCTTGCTCTTTCTTCCCTTGTCAAATATTCTTTTGTTACCATTGGATATCTATTGGTATAGATAACAGATATATTAATAAAGGTATCTATGTGTATCTAATGGTATATGGCAATGAAGAAGTATATGGTTTCTGTACCTATTGAGATGGAGAAGGCTTTAGAAAAAGAACAAAAAGAAAGATTGCTTGAGACTGTTCCTGAAACAATTAGAATGATTTTGAGTGATTATCTCAGAACAAAAAATAGATCTAGATGAATAATTAACTCTAATAATTCATAATAATAAATTTATAAATAATTATTGTAATTAGGTATTATTTCATTGTAGTTAATGCCTTATTTAATAATGGATGTTCAGAAACATAAGATGTTGTATCACTTTGTTTGATATATTCACGAAACTTTGCAAATTCTGATACACTTGTTTTTAATTCATGAATTACTGTAAATGATTTTAAATTTGAAAACCTCTCATTTTCTTCTTCTTTACTAAAACCCTTATCCATGAAGTTGTTTAGCATATTGATTAACCTGTTATCAGTTGGATTTTCAACATCATTAAGAAGATCAGAGTAATTTTTCATCGGACTTATTATCTGTTGTAGATTAAGTTCTTTTTTATTAAAAATTCTCAGTTTTAGTAATTTCTCCTCATAGGTAACTTCTAGTTTTTTTGGTTTGATCTTATCTCCCCCTATACTATCAATTTCTAGTTTTTTATTGGTTTTTTCAGGATCAAAAGTAGGTGGTGATGCGATAGAAAAAATATCATTAGAAAGAAATGGCATATAATGTGGTGTGGAAAATTCATTAAATTGTGAATCTATTCTAGTTGTTTGAATCGTAAAAAATAAAACGTCTTTTGCATAGTATTTGCTCAATTCTCTATAGTTTAACGCAGCATATTGAAATTTTTGAAAGTTCAAACCAATTAATTGTACTTGTAACTCATCTGTAAGCAGTTTCATAATTTTTTCAAAATCTTGAGGATTATGTTTTAAATGTACTACAAAGAACGGTTCTTTACCTATTGATCTAATGTACTTGGTTCTTTTTTTATATTCTGATTCCAAAGTTGAGAATGGCAAATCAAGATAGGGAATAGTGATTATATCAAAATTCAGACTTTCTTGAAGTGCTATTATTAAATCAAGAAATTTATCTAATTCACTATGATTATTACGTAAATCTTCCATTGCGGAGGGAATTTTACCTCCAGCATCATCTTCAGTTGCAGTCATAGTAGGCTGAAAGAGTGTAAAATTGAGCAAAGAATGTTGTGTTCTATCATTAGCATTCTGTTGGGCATTATACATTACGGAAAATGGTTTATTGTCTGAAAGTAAATTCTTGAGTAGTGTATGACCAACACTAGAATATTTGAAAGTGATTGGATTACCTATTAGGATATTTGTTGGCACTGAAGCTTTGGCATTATATTCAAACATAGTTGCTGCTCTAGTAGGAGTCTCAATTGTACCACTTCTTGTTTTAATTTCTGTAATTCTAGTTGGTTTGGAAGTAAAACGAGTATCCAAAGTTTTGATCTTAATAGAATCAATTTTCATTTACTTCTATTCCTTTTTTCCAATCTACAAGAACATATCTACGTTTTATCACTGATGCATCAGTGTATTTTGGATAATTATTATAGACAAATTTAACCATGCCATCAAGACCAAGTTCATCCCATGACACTCTTTTTTTCTTAATTGTCTTTTGTTCATCATCAGATAAGGTGTTAATCAATTTTTTAGCTTCATTTTTACCATCTTCTGTAAGATAATATTTTGTTTGATTTGTCTTGACCCCATATTTTTTTACGAGTCCCACAAATTCCATATTTTTCAAAACATTTTCTATGAGGAAGCTATGTGGCCCAAATTTATGTCCAACAAATTGAAGGTCTTGCATGTCTAATTTGAATTCCTTTTCCGATAAGAATGTCTGTTTCATCATCATAGTTTTACCTTTTATTGGTTTATCTGAGGTTATTCCCAAAAGAAGTAAAATAGTTTCAACCGATCCAAACTTTCTTGGTTTTACTTCGTTATAATATTTCAATGATTGTTCATAATTGAGAAGTTCAGATCTATCAGGCAATCTACGAGTTGATATTATTTTTTTCTTTGCCTCTGTTCTCTGTTCATAAGTCATTTTTTGGTTTATTGATTTTTCTTTTGTCATGGGGTTCTCCTTGTTTTCCATACAGTAAGCAGGGTAATAATTGGGTGTTCTTCAATGCAATCAAAATATCCTCTAACATTACAAATCATAAAACATACATGTATAGTGCCATTACCAAATTTCGCTATTCCGAGCATTGATCTTATGATTGTATCAAATGTAATAGTATCATCATGTAATAACCGTTTTGTTTCTTCAAGCACACCATCACTCGGAATTATATTGCTTCTCCAATACTCAATATCGCCTATTAAAATCAGGCCATAGGATTGTCCACACGTACATGAAATTGTGAATGACGATGTAGTTGTCTGAGAAGGAGTGTATAACATACGTTTCAACAAAGATCTAGGGCTTCTCCTTGTTGGCGTAAGAGTCTGTGGTGTCCCACAATAAACGCACTGGATTGGTGCTACCGTTGCCAATTATAATGATGATCATTAGACTCGTATTATAAAAAGACATGAATTTGAAAAATTGACAATCTAGACTATTCATCTTTTAATCCTATCTGTGCTAAGAACATGACACCTGTAGCTCCTACAATAATCCAGCTTAGTGCTTCCATGATAATTCCATTTTTAATAGCTTCTTTGACAGATCTGATCTGTAATTCTTCATAATATGTTATAATAGAAAATTGTTCATTTGAAAGAGCATAACAATCTAATTTATGATTGGAATCATATTCTAAGAGGAGAATCGAATATTTGTCAGGTCTAGTTATTATGATGTTTTCCTGACCCTTAAATGTAGTTGAATTTCCAACTTTTTCAAGTGTTATTGCTTGATGATTATAAAACGATTCTACATTGTGTATTGAATAAGCAGGTATCTTTTCAATGGTGTAAGGAATAAGTACAGATACAATTCTTGCCGTGTCGTTATTGGATGTGTTTGCCATTATACTAACATGGATAGGCGTATTTACAAGGAAATCTTTACTGCTTGATATGTTACCTTCCAATTGAAATATGCCACAATCGAAAATCATATCCTGAATATTGATTTCTTGTTCATGATCTCTCAATTCTTGTGGTGTGTTAAGAGATAAAGTTACAACTAGATATACTCCGTATCCTAAAGATACGATTGATGCAATAAAAAGAACCATCTTCCACCAAACTAAATCACCATCTTCAGAATTCTTCAATTAATACCACCTTGTATGATAACTATAGAAAGTTGTCTTTTTCATTTTATGTCCCGAGAGGTAACAAGGAGAATTATGTCCCATTAACGTACCAGCTCCATTTTATAGGTACTGTTACCTTAGCGGTGTACTTGGAAATTAGTCTTTATACAATACCTTGATTCAAGAGCATTATGGGCAGGGGGTACCAAGTTGTAAAAATAAGGCAAAAATTGATTGATGCATTTGAAAACTCTAAGATGGGAATGTCTGGAGTCGAAATTTCTGAAAAACTCGGTATTAATAGAATTACGATGACAAAATATCTAAAAGTATTTGCAGTTGAAGGATTTCTTAGACAAAAAAATATGGGGAATACTACATTATGGTTTCTAGAGCCTGGTCAAGAGGTATTTGATTTTCCAGCTGATTATTTTAAAGTTACACCGCAATATTTTGAAAATTTAGTAAAAGGAAATGAAACCCAAGTTTATTCTCTGATTAAAAATTGTCTTAATTCTGGTGCATCTATGTCTAAACTTATTATCGAAGTAATAATGCCTGCCATCGTTTCCATCAAAAAACTATATGATGATGGTAAAATCGGAAATTCTGAGGAAAAATTATTACAAAATATCATATCTAAATCACTCCAAATTTTTAATCAAATACCCATCGATTTAAACAATAAAAAGAGTGTTGTTGTAATTTCAGCTGATCCTCAAAGTAATCTGTTATCTGAGGCAGCCTCTGCGTCTTTACATTCAGGCGGTTGGAACGTTTTCCATCTTGGAGATATGTCATCTGCAATCAACGTTTTGTTTGATCTTGATTTACAAAAATTATTGGGAAAAATTTGGAAACAAAAATCGGGCCTAATGATAATAATAGTTTTTTCAAACACTGAGGAGGGACTCAATTTTTTTGCAGACTCTGTTAACTCTATAAAAGAAAAACTTGGAAAACGAATACGATTAGCATTATGCGGGAAAATTGGAAAAAAGACAAAAATTGATTCAGACTTATTATCTGAAAAATTTGAAGATGTTATTCAGTGGTCTGAAACAATCTATGAGCGTTCAAAATAATTAAAATGGGCCCGATGTGATTCGAACACATGACCTTTCGATTTCTGAATGGTTTATCAGTCGAACGCTCCAGCCAAGCTGAGCTACGAGCCCACGTTCATCCCTCTTTACAAGAGTCATTTAAGTTTAATTTTGTATCCGTAAAGTGACTAGTAAATTCATCACTCATCATACATTCTAAGTATTGCTAATTAAAGATATTCAATATTAGTTCTGCATAGTTATTGAGGCTGATATAACTACCTGCATTTAATTTGACATTTTTTGGAATAACAAACTCTGCGTTATCCTAGATTTCCAGGATCAGTTTATTTTCCATTTTATGAAATACTATCTAATTTTCTTTCCACTTGATTGAACATCCAATTGATGGGTCAAAATCTTTTTCAATTTTTTCTCCAGATAGCAAATTTTCTATGTTGTTGATCATTGTCTTTTCTGAAGCAATATCATCTGGCCTCATCGCATTATCAATTCTACCATGGAATACTAGTTGTTTTTTACTATTGAATAAGAAAGAATCTGGAGTGCATATTGCACCATATTTTTTTGCAATTATTTGAGTATCATCAACTAAATAGTCAAATTTGAATCTCTTCTCTTTAGCAGTTTTTTTCATATTTTCAAAACTATCTTCGGGATAATCTTTAGAATCATTACTGTTAATTCCAACTATGGCTATTTTATCGCCAAATTTTTCATATATCTCATTGAAAGCTTCTATCTTTGCTTTGACATATGGACAATGATTGCACATGAAAATAACTAGAACTCCTTGATATCCACTGTAATCATTTAGTGAGTGATTTTTATCATCAATGCCTAAAAGTTGAAAATCAGGTGCAATATCACCTGTTTTCAATTTAATTTGGGATTCTAGGAGTACCATGATAAAGCGATCTTTTTTTCAAATAAAATTCTTACCAATAAGACAACAATTAAAATCCACAGGTTATTTCTTTATAATGTGGGCTGGTAGTATAGCCTGGTAGTATACCCGCCTTGCACGCGGGGGGTCATGGGTTCAAATCCCGTCCAGTCCACTTCAATAAATAATGAATTTCAGATTACTGGATGGATTTAAATAGGATAAGTTTGGGTTTTATCTTATGACTAGCTCAGTAGATGGATGGCCAGTATGGATCCCACTCATTGTTGGTTTAACACCCGGTTTAATTTACTGGTTGGCAATAACTGCAATGAAGAAAAGACGATAAAATTTACATTTACTTTTAACTTCTTTTTATTTTTCGTCAGTGTAAACTGGGTTAAACGTTGTTACCTTTCTTGTTCACTATATGATATGTTGTACGAAATTAATGTCTAATATCTAAAATCAACATGGAAAAAATTATTCTTAGCTTATTTTTGATTTTTATTCTATTTCCAATACCTGCTGGATTTTCTCAAGGATCTGACCTTCACACATCCACCCTATCTGTAATTCTTACAAGTGATTCTCCTTATATTTACAAAGATGATGAAGGATACACCGTAGTTGTGGGCTCTGTAAAAAATACCAACACTCTCTCCTCATTTGCAAATGTACGAATACATATCAATTTTTATGATGATACAAGTTTACAACCCTTGGAAATCACTGAGGGGGGAACTATTTTACAAGTTATTCCACCTCTTGGCACATCTCCGTATGTAGTAAAATCAAAGTTTCCAAATCCTGACATAACTCAAGTATCTGCAAGTCTTCAAAAATTTGATTCTTCTACTTCCAAATCTAAACAACTATCAATAGGATATAGCAATGTTGTATTGGATGGGAATCTCCGCTTCGCAGGAGTTTTAAAAAATGGTGCTGCTCCAATAAACAACACTAATGTTTATGTTGCATTCTACGATGCTTTCCAGCCTCCTCGAATAGTAAGGGTAGACACAATCACAATTGGCAATGTTGAACCTAATAGAATAGTCAACTTCAATTTTAACGAAAAAATTGAAACGAGATCTGTAGGATTTCTTCTATTTTCAGAATCTAGTGCATTTTATTCTGATTTTATTGATGTAAAACTTCCTCAACCAGAAACAAGAACAAAATTAGTTACAATCTCTGATGTCTCGGTAACAGATTCTCAAGGAAAAAAACTTTCAGACATTAAAGTAGGTTCACCAGTAAAAATCCAGAGTGAATCTTGGATTCAATTTTCGGAAGATCAAAAATCTGATGAAACTCCATATACTTACTATGTCCAGATTAAACAATCCGGTAAAATCCCATTTGTAGAATTTCTGGGAAAATATGACGGAAATTATATCGGTGCTAACAAACAATTTCCATCTATAGACTGGGTTCCTGAGCAAAGTGGATTATTCTTTATTGAAACGTTTGTCTGGGATCGAGACAACATTCCAATAGCCGATAAAGGGCCTATAGCACTAATAATTGTAAACTAGTAGATTTATCATCACGACTTTCTATTTTAATAACATGTCTGAATTTGTTCTTGTAGCAACGGGTGGAACTTTTGATGTTATTCACAAAGGTCATTTAACATTACTTTCAAAAGCATTTTCAATTTCATCAAAAGTAATCATCGGATTGACAAGTGACGAATTAGCAGAAAAAAGGGGAAAAAAAATTCTTAACAAATATGGAAAAAGATTTGAAACATTATTAAATTTAATTAAAACAAATTTTCCTCACAGTAAATTTCAAATTAGCAAACTAGACAATGATTTTGGTCCTGCTGTTTTAGAAGAAAACGTACAAGCTTTGGTTGTAAGTGATGAGACTAGTAATCAAGGGGACATTTTAAATAAAATTCGTGCAGAAAATAATCTTTCTCCCATTCAAATAGTAATCGTTCCAATGGTTTTAGCGCAAGATGGGAAGAGAATTTCCACTACTAGAATAAAAAATTCAGAAATAGACCTGGAAGGAAACATGCTATCAATTGACTAGAAGCTTGTCTATGTTTGAGTAATTGTAATAAAACAATATTCTTGGATAGAGTCTTATGGCAATCATAAACAAGATGATGAAAAAACTTGATACTGATGTGTCAGATCTAAAAAGGGGACTATGTCCAGAACATCTTTCATATTGGTATGATAAAATCATCAAAGAAACAATTGATATGGCTCCACCATGGTTACAAGAAAAGATCAAAGTTAAACAAAATCACATTCTTCCAATGAAATTTAACTTAGATATTTCAAAAAGAGCTGTTCGTTACTTTATGATTGCAGTTGATAACAATCTAGATGATATGCCTTATTCTACAAAACTCTATTTTCTTAAAGTTCAGGAAATCATGGCAACAGAAATGGATAAATCACTAGTTTAACCTACAAATTTTTAATTTAGGCACAAATTCAAGCTCTAACTATCTATAACCAATAGGGTTGAATCTTTATAAGAAAAATGGATCTATACAAAGCAAAATACTCTGACAAGAAATTTGATAGACAGTCAAAATCTAGTCAAACCTCAAACAGAAATTCCAGAGATGACGAACCTTTAAGATCTTATAGAAATTCCAGAGATGAGAGAAAACCAGAAATGCACACCGCGACCTGCGGTGATTGTGGAGATGAATGTAAAATACCATTTGAACCAAAATTTAACAGACCTGTCTATTGCAGTGAGTGTTTCCAAAAAAATAAACCACAGGAATTC
>JAERMO010000120.1 GCA_016844465.1 Nitrosarchaeum sp.
AGTGAAACCGCTGCTGCAATCTCCCTATCAGATTCTAATCCAAGTGCTCTTGTTAGAGTAACAACTGGAATATCAACAGGAGAACCAGGAATTCGTGCTACGATTAAACCGTCACTTTTCATAACTAGTTCTAGTTTTGCACGATAACCTACAATAGAAGAATAAACTTTAGCTTTGAAAACAGTATTTCCACCAACGCTTTCTCTATCAACAATTATTTTGTTGTATGATAGATCTTCCAATCCCACAATAACTCTTTCAGATCCATTTATGATAAAGTAACCACCAGGATCATTTGGATCCTCGCCATGTTCAATAAGTTTTTGAGTTGAAAAATTATGTAAAATACAAGCGTTTGATTTTGCCATTACTGGTACATCGCCAATATGGACAAATCTAGATTCTAAGATTTTACCATCCTCTACAACGCTTGCCTCCATCATAACAGGTGCAGAGTAAGAAACGTTTCGGAGTCTAGCTTCAGCTGGAGTAATATGAGTAATAGAGCCATCAAGTTCCATCATTCGTGGTTGTTGAAGTTTAACTTTACCTAATTGAATTTTGTAAGGATATTCTGCATTTTCAATCTCAATTTGTCCGACTTCATTGATAATACTTTGAAGACCCCTTTCTAGAAATTCATCAAATGAGTTAAGGTGTTGACGTGCGATGCCTTCACGTTTTAATATATCTTGAATTACTGGCCAGCGTTTAACTGAAGGGTCTGCCATCTAAACTTCCACCACGTATCGATAATAAAGACTCTCACCGGCAGTTGGACTTTTCCTTGTGATTTTTATCATATCACCTGGTTTAACACCTAGTCCCAATATTGCAGGATCGTTTACAAAAATTAATGGTAATTCAGTAGGTTTGCAATTGTATTTTTTTAAAACTTCCTCAGCTTCTTGTTTTGACATGATTTCATGTTTTGGCACATAGATATGATCAGGTACAAGAACTTGATTTTTCTTAGTTGCCATTTACAAAACCTCCATGACGAACATTAAATGTAACAGTAAATAATACACACAAACTGTCAAAAAGTCACGCTCAGGTTAATATATATCTAATCTGGAATTCTGCAAAAACCAGTCTTTTTTCTTTTTAGTCAACAATATTTTTCACAACCTTAAATAGGATAAATTCGGGCGTAAAAATGATGAATACTCATCTATCGGTGTTTGCCTTATCTGCAATTATTATTGCAAGTATTGGAATAGCACCAGCATTTGGACAAATAGCGGATCCAATCGTAGTTACTACAGACAAGCCATCATACGAAGATGGTGAAACAATCTTAGTAACTGGAGAAGTAAGAGAACTTCTTTCAGGATATCCTGTTAGTCTCAGAGTAATAGCACCAAACGGCAACTTAGTAACAATTGCACAAATTGACGTTGGTTCAGATAAAAAATACAGTACTGAATTAACTGCAGGTGGAGCACTTATGAGAGCTGGAGGAACATACACAATTGAAGTACTCTATGGAACCGAATCTCGTACATCAGAAACCACATTTACATTTGGCGGTTCAACAGGAACTGTACCAAGTAAAGAGGGAACCACAATTGCAGTTCCTGGTACTGACTTTATGGTCAGCTACAAGATAACTGGTGGTAAGCTTGTTAGCATTACTCCCGATGTAGCCTCACACTCCCTGACAATAGCAATAACTGCAAGTCAGGATGGTTCACTTGTCATTACGTTGCCAAGAGCTTTGATTGATGCAAAGACTGGCGATCAAGATGATACATTCTTTGTCTTAGTAGACGGAGAAGAAGTTGACTTTGAGGAAATTACAACATCTACAGATAGAACACTAACAATACAATTCCCAGCAGGTGCTGAGGAAATCGAGATAATAGGTACTGTTGTAGTCCCAGAATTTGGTACAATCGCAGTTATGATTCTAGCAGTGGCAATTATATCAATAATTGCAGTTTCTGCAAAATCAAGACTAAGCATTATGCCAAGATACTAAATTCACAACTTTTTTCATTTTTTCATTTTAAGATAGTAAAGGAAATATAGAATCATACAACCATTAACTTTGTGAAAACTAGAATTATTTCAGGATTTTTAATTTTATTAATTATTTTTACTTTGCCAGTTTTTGCAGAATCTTTGATTTCTGTAAAAACAGATTCTAATTCATATAAGGAAGGAGAAACAATAGTAGTTTCAGGCAAAGTAAGTACCATCATAACAGGTACTCCCGTGACAATACAAATTTTCAGCCAAGGTAATTTAGTAGATATTGCACAAATCACTGTAGCAGAAGACGGTAGTTATTCACATACAGTAATTGCAGAAGGTCCTCTATGGTCCAAAGCAGGAGAGTACACAGTAAAAACAACATTTGGAAAAGAAAACATTGCAGAAACTCAATTTAATTTTTCACCAAAAACAGATATCCCTGTTGCAACAAAAACATTTGAAGTAGATGCAGGTAATCAGGGCACATTTGATGTACAATACTCCATAGAAGGTGGAATTGTAAAAAATATGCTGATTGATAAGGATATTTTTGCATTAATAATAGTAATCGAATCTACAGATAGCGGATCTATTTCATTGGAGATCCCAAGAGAAGCACTTGATGCAAAAAAACAAGATAAAACAGATGACACATTCATAATAATAATAGACGGAATTGAGGCACCATACCAAGAAACTATAACAGATTCAAACACTAGAGTAATTACAATCAATTTTGAACAGGGTGATTCAGATATTGAAATAATAGGTACGACCATAATTCCAGAATTCGGTACAATTGCAGTTATGATCCTAGTAATAGGAATGGTAACAATAATAGTAGTTACAAAAAATAGATTTCAAATTCATATTTAGAATTTAGTTAAAAGAATATTTTTCTTTAAATGGTGAGACCGAACGAAGTTCAGCAGTCACTTTTTTTAAGATATTTACAGTTTCATCTATTTGTTGTTGATTGTTAAACAATCCAAGTGTTAATCTTAACGAACCAGTAATCTGTTCATGTGAGAATCCCATAGCCTGTAAAACATGAGATGCTTTTTGTGTATGTACTGAACATGCAGAACCTGTTGATGCACATATACCATATTCATCCAATTTTATAATCAAATCTTCACCAGCAACTCCAAGAAAAGTAAAATGAGCGTTATTAGGTAGTCTGTTTTCAGT
>JAERMO010000045.1 GCA_016844465.1 Nitrosarchaeum sp.
CTTTGAGGAGTTGGTGTTTACACCGGAATCAAGTCCAAGCTTTTCCTTTACGTCAATTACTGGAATTATCGACCCTCGTAAATTCATTATTCCCTTGACGTAAGGTTCTGAGTGGGGAACTTTGGTAATTTTTTCAACTGCGCGGATTTCTCGCACCTGTTCAATTGGAACAGCATAATCTTCTTTCTTGCCAGAATTGATGATGTTAAACGATACAACCTGTATAGAGTCTGAAATAGTTTGTACCATCATTACTGCATCACGATTATGAGTTTACTCATATGGGTTATTTTTTAATTAAAAATATAGAGTAATGTGTGTTTGAACCAATCACACAGTTTTCAATTAGACTTGGGGTTTTACAAAGTCCAGTACGTGTGTTGACAAATAGTCAGACAACAATGCATCCATTACAAACATGACAACTGAGCCTATTATTATTAGCAACCCAATGTGATAGAAAACTGTCTTGTACAATCCACCCTGTGCAACCTTGAGTGCCATTGCACTGATAACAGATATCATTAGAATCATTGCAGGCATCATCATTGCCATGAATTCCGGATTTATCGGAGTTAATGTTAGCGCATCATTTGATATATCAACTGTTTTTACCATTTCATAAAATATTCCGGTCAGTTTGTTCATCAAACCAAATACTGCCATTGTTAATGCGTGAAGTACTACTATGATGGTTTCAAATGTTTTAGATGTTTGTGCCCTTTTTGCTCTAAGCTCATTGATTTTTACTGTAATGTCTGAGACATTGTTTCCTGCAAGACCCATGTTTCCTCCATTATCCATCGTATGTGAGATCACTTCGTTTCCGTTTGCAATTATTTGGCTTCCAGTATCACGAGAGAACAACTCGAAGCTAATTTTCTGATTTACTCTATGCTTGATTCTATTTTTGAAGCGTAATACATGATTTTGAAGAGGCCCAAAGTCGCTTCTTAGTACTGCCTCAAGTGTACTTCCAATTGAGCCAATTGTCGCATAAATTTCTCCAAAGTGGTGAATGAATTCAGGATACCAATCGTTAAGATCTTTGATTCTTCTTTCAATTTTTCTTGCAATCATTCCAGGATATAACAAGGGTGCAGCAGCAATGCCCACAATCAAACTTGTTGGCACTAGATTAGTCACCAAAAGAACTATGCCTATTCCAATACCAGCTCCCAGTGTTATGTAGACTTTGATCCTAAATTTCAAGTCTTCATCCCCTGATTGGTATCCTAGTATATCACGCGGGAACATAATATACATCATAAAGACAAATGCGCTCATACTTACCGTAACTCCAATGAATGACATCAGCAGGATTCCTTCCGAATTTGATTGTCCCATAAGCATGCTCATAATCGAGTTTGCAGAAATCATAAAGGCGGCAGTTGACATCAAGGTGTAAAACATTTCTAGAAATAACTTTTGGTTTTCAAGCTTTCTTTCATAAACTATACTGAAATTAATCAGTGTGGATTTTAGCTCATCTGCAAGAAATGTTTTTAGTGTATCCCCTAATCGGATGACTTGAGCTAGCTTGATCAGGAGCTGTTTTAATTGATCATGCTTATCATTTGAAACCTTTGCTGAAATCATCTCAAGAGATGCCGATACTCCAAAACTCCATCCTATTCCCAGCTGATATACTTCTTTGAATGCTTTAGTGTACTTTCCATAGTTTGTATCACGTGTGTTCTTGATTAGATCTATGCCCCCTATTTCGCCAGTTGATATGCCAAACAAAAATGCCATAAAGTAGACAAATTTCTCATCAGTTTTTTGCAAATTTGTGAGTGTAAGGTTTTTGATCAGAGGTAGCTGCATTATAATGATTCAAGCTCCTTGTAAAATGCATCAAGACCTATCTCTCTGCAGTGAGATATTGAATCAAAGACGTCATAAAAGTTGAAAATTCTTTTTTCCGTCATTCTCTGCAAAATTTTTGCCCGTAACTCTAGTTCTTCGTATAGTAGGCCCTCGTCTCTTTTGCGCATTCCCCGTTTTTCAAGCAACTTTTGAACAAATAATGCACTGCTTCCTTTGCCCCTGAATTTTACCTCGTCTGTTCCAGGATCCCAGTTAAAGACAGGAATGAACATTATGTTTCCGCCTTCCGGGTTGTAACCCAAGATTTCATTAATTGAAAGAACCCTTCTTACTCTTTTTCCCCCTGGTCCCTGAACTGCACCTTGGAATAATCCGATGTTTAGATTTTCTACGTTTGTTTTTGGTATGAGCATTGGAGGATTTGTAATTCTCTGAATCAATGCAGTCATGTTTGCTGCGTGGAATGTACTAACTACTGGGTGGCCAGTCTGCATTGCTTGAAACGCAATGTTTGCTTCTGCACCTCTGATTTCTCCTACAAAGATATAGTTTGGTCTCTGTCTTAATGCAGCTTTTAGCAAATCAAACATTGTTACGCTGGAATGTTCATGACCTGTATCCCTTGTTGCTTCTGTAATCCAGTTAGAGTGCGGCAGTGTAAGTTCTGGCGTATCTTCAATTGTTACTATTTTCCAGTTTGATGGGATAAATGCGGTAAGTGCCATTAGTGTTGTTGTTTTTCCAGATGCTGTTTCTCCGTTGATAAAGACACTCATTCCTTCTGCCATCATCATCCACATGTATGCTGCTTCTCTAAAGTCAAGTGCCTTTGATGTCAAAATTTGTGTGATGGAAAGCGGAGTACTTGCGAATTTTCTTATTGTTGTATTGGTTCCTCTTCTGCTGATGTCTTTTCCAAATACAATGTTAATTCTAGAGCCATCGGGAAGCACTGCGTCAACTATAGGTTTTGCGTGCGATACTGTTTTTCCAAATTGTTCTGACATGCTAATAATTAATTCGTCAATTTCTTCCATACCAAGAAACAGAGGACATTTTAGTGCGCCAAATGATTTGTGAATTACGTAAACGTTTCCTGCTCCAATAATCGATATGTCTTCTAGATTTGGATCCGCAAGAAACGGATCTAATATGCCAGCTCCCGCCCTCCTTTGTAAAAAGTGATGTCTTAGCCCAATCCAGTCTTTTTTGTTTAGGGGGAGAGTCTTTAGCTTATACACATCACCTATGGTATCATAGTTTACTAAAGCATCGGTTAGATCTACATGTTCTTTGAGATAAGTCTCAACCATGTTAAATCGCTCTGTGATTTCAACTGGAGGAATTAGATCTGCTGATTGGACTGCAAACATCTTGTCTGCATATTCCATGATTTTTCTGTCTGGTGCATCAGGCTCGATTATTATATATTCCATATAGCCGTCATCAGACGAAGTGTGTGGATTGATGTGAATGTAAACCAGTTCCGCTACGGGGTACAGCAAATTTGGTTCTTTGAGTTTTTTGTGTTCAGCCTGCAGCTGCTCAGTAAAAAGCGGTAAAGGATTACCTCTTGTAGTATAATTTTCAATGTGGTTTAAGAGATGAGGGGATTTTTTTAGCTCATCAATAAATCTTTGATCCCGTATCTGAGAAAAATCAAATGGCAAATTCTGAATCCTCCCCCAGTCACCCTAGGCATTTGCCATGGATATTGGCACGATCTTTATTCCAAATGTCATGTCTATATCAAATGCAAAACCAGAGTCTGTGTTTTCTTTTGAACCAATTAGTTTTACAATTTTTAATGTTTTAACGTCTCTACCACCAATGTTGGTTGATCCAAGCTTTAGGTACACGTCAACGCCTCCCTTTACTCTCATTCTTAGGTCTGGCGGTATATCCTCTGGGTGAATTGTCAGTATGATGCTCATTCCTCGTGCTACAAGATACTTGCATTGTGTGAAAAATTCTAAGATTTTACTTGCATCTGAAAAAACCGTCAAAAGTGACAGAGAGTCTATTACGACACAGTTGTGTTCCTTGAAGCTGTTGCCAATGTATCGTCCAATTACTGGTAAGAGATATGCGGATTGTTCTTTATTCCATTGTACTCCATACATGTGTAGCGGCATGATTGTTAGTCTGTTACGTAAGAATGCAGTTGAAAAATTGAATGTAATTGATTTCATGTTTTCGATGTATTCTTTAACTGTGTTTTCTGTAACACAAAGAACTCTTTTGTCTGCTGCAAGAAGTCCTTTCATGAACTGGGCACATAGTGCGCTTTTTCCAGTTCCATGATCGCCTTCAATTAGCATTAGGGTTGGGAACGGAATTCCCCCGCCAAACTGTCTATCTACTTCTTCGTTGCCGCATGGAATAATGTCAGTCAATTAAACACCTCAGGTGATCATAATCTACAATATACGATAATCCAAATACAATACTCACAACAGCTTTTAAGAAAAATTTGATATAAGATGGTGTTTGATTTTTTCGAACGAAATTAGAAACTAGATCGTCTGAGTTGCAATTACTCCATTGTCTGTAGATACGACAATGGTAGCTAAAGCGGCAGTCGAGGTTGGGTTTACGGTGACTCTTGCTGACATTATCTCATTTGTGTTTAGTATTCCAGAATCTATGTTATCAGAGCTTATTGATTGACGGCACCATTGGTTTTCAGATGGGTATCCTGAGCATGTACCGCCATATGTGAGAATGCGAGTTACTATACCAGAACCATCATTGTACGATATAATCACAGTAAATTTTTCATAGTCCCATAATTTTTCTAATCCTAAATTTGTTAAATTAAAATCAAAGTTATCATTATCAATTCTAGATAGACCGCTTACACTGATGTTTGTTTTTAATATTGAGTTTTCTACCTGTGACATTTTTGACGATGCTTCCGTTATGGAAGCAGTCTTGTCAGAGATGCCAGGCAACAACAGCAGTATGTAAACTAGTGTAAACATCACTATGCCTCCAGATATAGCAATACTTAGTCCCAATCTGATACCCTTGCCATATAATTAAGAAATTGAGAATATGTAATCAGAGTAAACACCATTAGGAGCAGTTATTCTTATCATATAGGTACCAGCAGATAGACCTGGATTAGATTCTGTTATTCTGATTTGGACTGCATCTGTTTTTTGAATAATCGTGGGCAAGGTTTTGAATTTCCATGTATCATCTATAGCAGATGTATCATATTGGTATCTTTTTACAGAACCAATTGGGCCAAAATAAACATCCATAGATGTAGGATTGGTTACAGGATCAATACCGACATTTTTTACCCATACTTCTACAATGTTTGTCGATGTGGCATTTTTGATAGCATATGGGATTGTAAGTTTTGTAAGCATTATGTTTTTTTGACTTTCTGAAGTAGCTGTAAATGTTGATTCAAAAGAACCGACCTTTGACATTACTATTCCCGCAACTGATGTGGCAACTACAATAGAGGCAATAATCAAAATTGCTTCTGTCATTACACCTGATGCCACGGTTTATTCACTCCTTGATTGGTCACGTTTTGTGCCAGTTTTCTTGTGGGCAATTAATCTTGAATAATAAGCATCTGCCGCTCTGTCATTGAGTCCAACAATTTTTGCAAATCGGTATAATTGCGATATTGACTCTTCAACCGACATGCCAGAGTTCTTGAGCATATCTATAATGTTGTAAATGGTGTGTTCGTCTTCTGCCTTTAGTCCCATTAGCTTGCATTGTTCTACTAGTAGATCGATGCAGTCATCTCCTTTTTCTTCAAACATTTCTCCTACAAGCTCAATTATTGCCATCATGTTTGCAACAGAAAGATTTCCATTGAATAGAGGTTTCATTACGGAATCCATATTGCCAAGATCTGTTCCATTTACAAGATTATCCATTTCACTGCCTCGAACTATTGCTACTGGTTGGTTTGTTGGTGGCGGAGCTGTTTGGGTATTTGCACCAGAATTTTGTACCATTACTGGTATTGGGTTGTTTTGAATTTGTGGAATAGGTGCGGCTGCATATGAGATTTGGTTATTAGCTGCTTGATTGTTTTGTGCATTTAGATTTGCTTGCAGTACTCCTTGTCGTAATGGTAATGATGGATCCGATAGGTTTGATAGATCTAGTGCCTCAAAGTATTTTCGCATGAAATTAAGTGGATTTGAAATTTCAGCCTGAAATGCCTTCATATCAGTTAGCGTTCCTTCAAATGATTCGGTTAGTGTGTCAACACTTTCTTTTGTTATTTTCATATCTTCTTTGATTTTGTTTAGATCTTTTTTAAAGGTGGTAAGATCTTTTTCTACCGGTTCAAATTTTTGGTCAATTAGTTCACGAATTTTATTCTCATCAAATCCTGTCATTACTGGAGTAACACTGATTTGATCAGTGGTTATGGTATCGCTGGTCAGATTAGTACCCGCAAGTAATGCATCAAGTTCAGAATTGGTACCTCCAATTGCGGAGACATCTATTTTTTCTTCTCGTGGTGATACGGTTGTATCTTGAGTGGATTGTTGTGAAGGCTCTGTGATTAGTTCGTTTAATAGAGAATCAGTATCGTTTGCAGGCGCTTTACTTTGGACATTTGGTTTATTTTTTATCATTAATTTTGGCAATACGATCATTATAGAAGCTATGACACTTACTGGGATTACAAAATACGATATTGAATAATTAATATCAAACAAAAGTTCTGGAAACATTTTGTATAAAACCAAGCTATAGATTCCAATTATACTTCCAGCAACAAACATACGAAATTTTTCTGACAAACTAGATAGTATTTTTAGTAAAAAAGAAAAAAGATTGCTTGGAGTGAGCATAAAAACACTCCTCTATTTACCCTAGATCGACTATAGTGTTGGTTATGATTGGGACATTTCTCTCTACTGTTAGTGAAGCGCCCGTTGGTGTGACAATTTCTACTTTGATTTTGTCTAGTGCTGCTGGTCTGTCGTTGTTTCCATATGCAATCGCAAGCACTGCGTGTTCACCGTCATCTAGTATGGCATTGGTATTTCCGGTAACAGTCCAATAAATAATTGCGACTGTTTGAGACGGCAATGATTTGGTTACTGGGTTTGTAACACCGCTAGTAAATCCAGTAGTTGATGCGGTTGCTGCTGCAGTAAATGCTGCTGTTACATTAGCATATGTGCTAGTTGCTGCCAATGGTCCTTGATAGATGTTATCAAAGGATTTGGAGTTGCTAATGTACTTTACAGATGCAGTTGACAGTTGCAAGTTCACCGAATCTCCACCTGACGCGATCTTCAATGGAACGACAGTTGCATTCAAGTATGGTGTTGAACATCCTTTTGTACTAGACGTACAGCCAATTCCTTTTACCTTACCTGAGATTTGTAGGCTGCTACTTGCCTCACCCAAGCTTGACACGATTGTAGTCTTTGCTTTTTGTGTTGTAGAGAAACCCATGTTGAGAACGACAAAAGCTAAAGCAGCTGCTACTATTACGAATGCTATCATAACTATGGCAGACTCTACGCCTATGACTCCTCTATGAGATTTTCTGTGTCCTTTTCTAATAAGGTTCATTGGTTTTTTATGATGATGTATTGGTATATCCTAGCGTGTGATCATGATGATCAAACATTGAATATGGGTTAATTAGCAGTAATAGAAATTTTATAAATTTTTTATAGCTTTTAGCAGGTCAGAACCATTATTTGGCAACATTGTTTCCGGATAGCAATTTAACATATATCCATTCTGAGCATTGTAAAACTTCCAATTTATACAATCCCAGTCATGGAAATATGTTGTATTATCATCTTTCCAATCAAAGCCATTTTTAATTCCCTTTTGAGGATAATCTGGACCTCTTACAAGAGTGATTGTATTTTTTGAATAATCAGTCTTTATTTCAGAATTTAACGAGTTAGGATAAAGATAGATTACTTTTGGATGATGTGTTATGGCTTCGTATTCTTTTTTTGTCACAAATTCATTATGTAACAAAATCACTTTATCGTATTTTTCAAGTATCTGAGGATTTTTATCAATATCAATATCGTCAATTACCTGATAGCCTAGAAATTCTAAAATTCGAAACCCATTTCCGCTTGCAGAATAAATTTTTTCATAGATATTACTTATCGTGGCATTTGTGCATGAATTACAGTATCCAGCATAATAATCGTGGATTCCTTTCCAATTATATGCACTTTGCGTAAAAATTGGATAAACGACTACTACGTTTCCATTAGAACGAAGGCTGTCGTAATTTTTGTAGTAATCAAGCTCGGGCATTTTGGTTTGAGTGTATG
>JAERMO010000121.1 GCA_016844465.1 Nitrosarchaeum sp.
AAAATTAAATTCGTGGTCTTTTTACGAACTTGAAAGGCAGGTATCATACAAGGCAGACTGGGAGGGAATCCCATTTTGTAAGATAGACCCAAGATGCACCAGCACGCTCTGTCCGATATGCGGAGGGAAACTCCAAGAGGACAGGCAGAAACATCGGGATTTGTGGTGCGGTATTTGTAGGAAATGGCAGGACAGAGATGTCGTTGCCACAATGAATATTTCTTACAAGGGGTTGCACAGGTTTTGCAATCCTCAAAGTGACACAGGTGAAGCAGTGATGGGGAACCTGAAAGAACCGGTAATCCTCAGAGTCGATGTGTCAAAGTGTAGTGATATCTGGAAATGATATTATTGTCAGGTCTTATGGATTACACATAACCTTGAAATCATACTTTATTACGGGAACTGACACTGGAATTGGAAAAACCTATCTTACTGCAGGCCTTGCACTGGCAATGAAAAATTCCGGAATCGATGTGGGTGTAATGAAGCCGTTTGCCACTGGAACTCCACAAAAGACTGGCTACAAATCAGAAGATGTAAAAATTCTAGTTGAGGCGTCTGGTACAAAAGACGATGAAAATCTGATAAATCCATATTTTTTTCCAATTCCTGCCTCACCATACATGGCAGCAAACAAGCTGAAATCTTTAATTGATGTCAGCTTGGTTCTTGAAAGATTTGAAAAACTGCAATCACTTCACGATGCTGTACTAGTTGAAGGGATTGGTGGAATCATGACTCCAATTCTCAAAGATTACTGTATTGCTGATTTAATAAAGGACATGAATCTTGAGGCCTTGGTAGTGGCAGGCTCAAGAATTGGAACAATAAATCACACTCTTTTGACGTGTTATGCTTGCAGAAAATATGGAATCAAAACAAAAGGAATAATCATAAACAATTTTGATACGACTGGTTATGCTGTGGATGATCTCAAAACTGATCTAACAAATCTTAGCGGACTTGTGGTGCTCTGCTCGATTCCACATCTAGATGAATGCAATGCAAATAAAATTTCTAAAATTTTAATGGAAAATGATGTGCTGTCTGTGCTATAATTCATACTTTAAAGATTTTAAATTTTGATTGTGTCTTTGAGGCGCAAAACCCATTGATGTCATTTATTATGTTATAGAATGAGCCAGTATTGTCAATTTCATATGTCTTGTATTGAAGACCAAGGCTGGTTTTTTGCACAAGCCAAATGTTTTCCTTTATTGGCTGTATGGCCTCTAGTTTCCTTAGTGATCCAAGTATCGTATTTGTATTGCTTGTTTTTGGGAAAAATATGACTAGTGCATTCTTTGGTGATAAAACAAGTGTTCGTACGTCTGGAATCACAATGTCTATTTCTACGGTTTTTAGTGTCACTTTTCTTTGACTTGGGATCAATGCGTTTGTAAGTAAATAATGCATAAGAGACTCTGCAAAGGCTTCAAAATTTTCATATTGGTCTCCGTATAATTTGATAATTTCTGGATAACAGTTATCCATTATTTGCCTGATTAAACTGGCAGTATTGTTTTCTGAAATCTCTACCTGAATTTTCTGCCCTGAAATTGAGTTTATCTGCCCATACAGAATTTCTTTGATTGGGGATTCACTCATAGTTTTATTCGTAATTTGTAACATTTCTTGTTTTGGATTTAATGAGAATGCTTGCTGATTTTACAAGCTAGAATGCCAGCGCCTCTAATTTCCTGAGAGTAGAAATTGCTAAATCGTCGACTCAATCCTGAAAACTAGTGAAAAACGCTGAATGCAAAAGATGCCTGAACAAGTTTGATCAAAAGGATATTTATACAATTCAGCAGTTTCAATATAGAAAATCGCCCTCTTATGGATGGACAAAAGAGTTTTTCAGCATTTTAAAGATTGGTGAATGGGACTCATTCTGTGAGAATTGTCTTCTGTACCATGCTCAAATATCAAATGCTGTCTGGCAAAAATATTGTAAAAACTAAGGAGTGTGTTTTTTGACCAATCCTCAGTAAATTACGCTGCTACAGGTTCGCTAACAAGCTTCTTAATTTCACTTATTACATCATCTAAATCATAAGGCTTGTACATCAATGAAATTGCTTTCATCTGATCTAGTTTTTTCTTTGTTGCATCAGTGATATCTGCCGTCAAAATTAGGAATTTTGCATTTGAATCAATTTTTCGTATATTATCCATTGCATAAAATCCATCATAGTCTGGCATCATCAGATCGCATACGACAATTTGTGGCCTATGCTTTTCAAATAATTCTACTGCCACTTTTCCATTATGACCTGTGGCTAAAACAGAAATATCTGCTGATTTTGCCCATTCAGCAAATATTTCAGCCATGTCTTTGTCATCTTCAATTATTATAATAGAGATATTCTTGGCCATTTATTCTCTAATTGAGATTAAAATCCAATTAACCATGTGTTTGTACAAAAAATTCAAATCCTTTTCTTGTACCGTGGTCCATAATTTTTCAAATTACTGTTTGTTTGAATAAAAAAACACGTTCTTTTTAAATGATATTTCCCATCAACCACATGCGGAGGTTCATAATTAGAAAAGATGACCCTGAATCTTCATCTCAAACCAAAGACTTGGATCCAATGGCTTCTACAGAGCGTACCGTCTTTTTTAAAAAAGACCCCAACGCCAAAAATCAGCCTACAATAGATGACATCGATAAAGATGATTTCAAATCAGATATCTTAGATGAACCTGACAAATTGAAAGATACTGCATCAGAATCGAAAACACAAATCAGCAATGAAAATAAAGACGGTAACAATGTTGATAAACCAAATACTGGACTTTCTGGCCAATCTCAAGTAATAAAAAAATTATTTGACCAATCAATGGGGGTTGTCAAAGAATTCAAAGAAAGTAAAATAAAACTAATGTATAAACATCTAGAAGAAGAGCAGCAGTTAACAAAACACCTAAACGACACGTTACAAACAAATCTTCTCACGATTTCAAAACTTGATAATGAATTAGAACAGAGAAAAAATCAACTCGAAATTGAGGTGGAAGAAAAAACAAAAAAGATTCTAGATTCTGAAAAACTATCTACAATTGGTGAGCTTTCAGCAAGGCTTGCACACGATATTTTTCGAATAAGTCACCAAGTTGATGGAGTGCTTGATTATATCAAAAAAACCCCCCTAAAAATGGAGCCTGCATCACTGATTGGCATCATCAAAACATCCATTCTTCCATTGATTGTGCCAAAAAATATCTTGATTAATTTACCAAATAACGACGTGATATTGAATTGCGACTCAATCAAAATGGAAGTAGTTCTTGGAAACATCATGCTAAATTCAATTCAGGCAATTGGAGATAATTCTGGTCAGATCTATATCCGATATGCGGAAAAACCAGGTTCGGTAATAATCGAAGTAGCAGATTCTGGCCAGGGAATAGCTCTTGAAAATTTGAATAAGATTTTTGATCCATTATTTACGACAAAACAAAGAGGGACAGGTTTAGGGCTGTCAAGCTGTAAAAATATAATTGAACAACACGGTGGAAAAATATCTGCAAAAAATACTCCCACTACAATTACAATCATGTTGCCTAATCTGATTGAAAAAAAATAAACTTGTATGTACTTAATGATTTAATATTTTTGTAAATCGAAATATCTAAATAATTCATTATGGCTTGCAAGTAATTATTGGGGATTCTCTTTATAATTATTTTGATTTTCTTAAATGATGATTTAGTTTTGTTTTGATTTTATTAATTTGTATAGTCTTTCAGAATGCTCATCACTAATTCCTAATCGTTTTAATTCCTGCTTTATCAATAAGGCAGGATCCGTGATTTCAGCACTTTTCTGCTTTTTTATAACAAATTCCATTTCCTCTTTGAGAGATGATATTTGTTTTTTTGTTACTGTTACCTCGTTTTTTGTTTTTTCAACTACATTTTGTTCATGTTCTAATTTTTCATTTAATTTATTGTAATCGGCTTCAAGATTTGTTATTAAAGTCTTTATGTCGTTTTCTGTTATCTGTTTTGGATTTATTTTTTCTAACTCCATTCTGTTTTTTGGAGTCTCTCGAAAACAATTCAATTCATCCGCAAATTTCTTTTCTTTTTCAAGTAGCGTTTTTACATTAGCCATTTTCTGACTAAGTGTAGCATTTACAAATTTTTGATATTGGTTGGTATCAAGAATCTGTTCATGAAAATCCTTTGATATTTGTAGTACCTCTTCATGTTTGCTTAGCGCTTGGGGCGTGCTTGAAAAGAAAATTGATCTATCTGTTACCGCCTCCGCATCTTGAATCTTGATTTTAGATCCGACTCCCGTAATATGTGACCATTCATCCTCTGCTGATGAACTCTGTCCGTCTTCTGAAACTCGATTAATGTGCTTTACCAATAAAGAATTTCGTGAATCGTGCCTAATGTTTACCATGTTATTTAAAATGAACGAACAACTTTGCGGATTTTTTTGGGTGTACCTGCATGAACATGCTGGGTTTTGATGTCTCTTTCTCATGTAATTTCAGAAAAGAGGGTGAAAATACATTTGATTTGTCTCATGCTACATAAGCATTGATATTGTTTGTGCAAATCGGAAACATAAATCTAATTATAAAATATTAAAGAAAATTACCTGTGCCTGTTTTCATTGATGAACACTTTATAGACGCAGATTCACTAAATCTATTCAAAAATCTCATAAACAAGGAGTCTGAATCTCATATTTCCACCAATGAGATGTTTTTCAATCATATACAACAAAAATTATATTGTATTTTAGATGCTCCAAATGAACAGTCCATAAGAGATTATCATGATAAATTTGGAATTAAATGCAATTTAATTATGCAGGTACAACAAATTGCTTTTGGGAATCAGAATAACTCAGAAAAACTTCGAGTTATAGGTGAACTAGCCGCAAGGCTTGCACATGATTTACGAAACCCACTATCAGTAATTAAGAATGTTGTTGAAATAATGGAAAGTAAACCAAGACTTCGAATTGAAGAAAAAGTTATCTGTTATGGCAGATTGCACCGGGCGGTAAATAGAATCTCACACCAATAGACGAGGTACTTGACTTTGTTAGGCCTAACAAACTTACTATTGCGAATAATCTCTTAAATGAAATTATTGCCTCCGCAATAGAAAAAATAGCCAAGCCCGATGACATAAAAATTAATCTTCCAAATAATTTTGTATATGTGCCATGTGACTTTATAAAATTTGAAGTGATGATTACAAATCTCATAATTAATGCAATTCAGGCAATGAATAATTCAGGCCAGGTCGATATCCGACTTTCTGACGACGATAAATTTGTAACATTGCAAGTAATAGATGGAGGT
>JAERMO010000046.1 GCA_016844465.1 Nitrosarchaeum sp.
GAAGAGAAGGTGGATTCAGAAGTGAAGGTGGAGATTCTAGAAGAGAACCTAGAAGAGAAGGTAGTGATACTAAAAGAGCAGGGAAGAATTATAGGGAAAGAACAGATTCTAAACTAAATAAAAATAAAAAGAGAAAAAAGGTTGAAAGAAGATAAACAGGAATTTTTTTGGATAAATTCAGAAGGTGAAAAAAAACTTGCTACTGAAAATTTAGTTGTGGGAAATCAAGTCTATAAAGAAAAACTAATTACAAAAAAAGGAATTGAATATAGATTGTGGGATCCATTTAGAAGTAAATTAGCTGCTGCATTAATGAACGGTCTAGAAATATTTCCATTTAAAAATAAATCAACTGTGCTGTATCTCGGCGTATCAACTGGAACAACTGTTAGTCACATTTCAGACATTGTTGGTCTTGGTGGAATGATCTTTGGAGTAGAACATGCAAGTAGAGTAGCTCGAGACTTTTTAGATAGAGTCGCATCACATAGAAAAAATATTATTCCAATTTTACAAGACGCTAGAAGGCCAAAAGAGTATTTTTCAGTATTCGGTAAAGTCGATGTGGTATATGTAGACATAGCACAGCCAGATCAAACAAATATTGCAATAGAGAACTGCAAAATGTATCTCAAAAAGGAAGGTTATTTCTTTCTAGTAATAAAAACAAGAAGCATCGATGTTACAAAATCACCAAAAAGAATCATTGAAGAAGAGATAGAAAAGATGAGAGTGTATTTTGAAATTCTACAGGTGATTGATCTTCTCCCATATGACAAAGATCATGCGATGGTTATTGCAAAGTTTCTAAATTAATTTTGTATTCAGTATTTTTTGAGTTGGTTTCCAACTTTTACGCACAAAGGTGGGAAGGACTTGCTTTACGGCATAATAGGTTTTAACAAAATTGATTGTTTTAGGGTCAGAAGGGTAACCGCTTCCCAAATCATGTATTTTTCTGAGTCTAGATATTGCTTTATCTCTTGTAACTTTTGCAATTATTGATGCAGCTGATACTACAACAAATCTTCTATCTGCATGATGATATGATTTGATTTTTTTGTTATTTGATAATTTTGATATTTCTTTTCCAAATCTTTGAGGATTGACATCACATGAATCAACATATGAAATGTCAGGATTTAATTTTGAGATGACTTTTGCCATGTATTTTGCTTCTAGGTGGTTAAGACCATGATTCTTTACACTGGCATCAATAGATTTGGGTGAGATTTTTGCAACAAAATAATCATCCACCAGTAAAATTATTTTTTTGTAAAGTTCCTCCCGAGATTTTGAAGTTAATTGTTTTGAATCCTTTACACCCATTAACGATAATTTTGAGATTTTAGTTTTGTTTATAGAAATTCCTGCAATAACTAGAGGTCCCAACATCGAACCACGTCCAGCATCATCTACTCCGCAAACTTGCACGAAATTTGTCTTTGAACACATGTATTAAACCATTATAGGTTTAGTAAATACAGAATAGTAATTGCAAATTCCAGATGAGACATTTGAGGAGATTACAGAAGGGCAAACAAAAGTATTGGTTCCAAAAAAATCAATTACAGATAAAGTTCCACCAAAAGAACCAGCATTCTTTAATCCAAAAGCAAGATTGACTAGAGACTATTCAATAATTGCATACGGAGCTTTCCTCAAAAAATTTGTAGGGCCAAAGATATTCTTGGATGGATTATCTGGCGTTGGCATCAGAGGGTTACGTGTTGCAAATGAATTATCCTTAGACAATGTGGTAATTAATGATCTAAATCCAACAGCACTAAAATTAGCAAAATATTCTGCACAATTAAACAATTTAAAAAACATACAATATTCTGAGATGGAAGTGTGTAGGTTTCTTAGCAAACATTCCACAAAAGGAGAAAGAGGATCAATAGTAGACATCGACCCGTTTGGATCCCCGTCAGAATTTTTTGATTGTGGAATAAGGGCTACCATGCACGGTGGAATTCTATCCACCACAGCCACAGATCTTCAGGTGTTAAATGGACTATACCAAAATGCATGTAAGAGAAAATACGGTGGCGTACCCACCAGAGTAGAATATGGTAATGAAATGGCAATTAGACTGATTCTAGGATGTCTTAGGATGGTTGGAGGAAGAATAGGAGTAGAAATTGTTCCACTCTATGCTGAAAGCAACATGCATTATTACAGAACATATGTGCGAATTCTCATCAGACAGGATCAAAAAGAAAATATTGGATATATTGTACATTGTAAAAATTGTGGTCAAAGGAAAATATCACTTGAGCAAAATAATGAATGTGAATTGTGTAAATCAAAAATTAACGTTGCAGGACCATTATGGATTGGTAAAATATTTGACAAACAATTTGTAGAAGACATGATTTTAAAGATACCAGAGTTATCAGTAGACAAAGTTTGTGAAAAAACACTGCAAAAATGCCTTTTAGAATCTCAAATGCCTGGAACTTATTTTACCCTTGATGAAATTGCATCAAGAATGAAATTATCTCCACCAAAATTAGAAGATGCCATAAAAAATTTACAAAAAAATGGCTACCTTGCTAGTCCTACATCTTTTTGTCCTACAGGATTTAAAACAAATGCTAACATAAATCAAATAATCAGCATTTTTGGCTCAGCCAGTAAATCCTAAACAGACAAAGTATAACTCACTGCTTTGTTTTCTACTTGCTTTAGGTTTTGTAAGATTTATTCTTGCAAATTTTTTCTTAATATAGTCTTTGAATTCCATAGAATATTCTCCATCAAAAATTTTGAAAATTGCATTTCCTTTGTGCATTAAAACTTTGTCCATTATTTTTGTACAATCATAGTTTAGTGAAATCTGTATTGCATGATCAACAGACCAATTTCCAGTGACTTGTGGGGAAAGATCACAGATCACAGCATTGACTTTTCTTTCAAAATAAGATAAAATCTCATCAACTACAAATTCGTTTGAAATATCATCTCTGAGAAGATAGGCACCTGGAATTTCCTCTACGTATGATGTGTCAATACCCATAACCTTCCCTTTGTTACCAGCCAATTTTACTGCCATTTGAGTCCAACCTCCAGGTGCACAACCCAAATCAAGGACGTAAAACCCAGGCCCAATAATTCTGTATGATTGATTTAGTTCTTTTAGTTTGTATGCAGCTCTACTACGAAATCCTTGTTCATGGGCTAATTTTCTATATTGATCCCGTCGTGCATCTATTAGCTTCATTTGACATTCGCAGGTTTTTTCATGTCAGCAAGTACCCAATCTTCAATAAATTGACAGTTGCGAGGACTGATTTCTCCTTCTAGAGAACATTTTTGTTCTACAGGACAAACAAGGCAAGGTGCATTTTCAATTGACAAGGTGCTAATAGGAGTTTTTTTAAGAATTAATTTGTAGGTCCACCGACCTTTTTCTAAAAGTTTTTCTCTGTAAATAGTTCCCATTCGTTCTAATTTTAATGCAAGTCTAGAGCCATCTCTGCTTGTGAGTTTGAGTTTTTTCCACAATTCACTTTGAAACATTCCTTCAGATTCATGTTCAGCTAAAATATCACAGATTTTGTTTGTGAGTCTCTCCATGTCAACTTTTTCAATTTGGAAATTCTCAATTTCCTCATCAGTTAATTGTTCTTCTAATTCTTCTTCTAATGTTTTTTCGGCTTCTTTTTTAATTTCTTCTAATTCCTTTTTTGTAAGCTTTTTTTCTTTAGGAGTGGGGGTTTCTTTTTTGGTGGGCTTGCTTTCTTTAGAGGGTACTTTTTTAATTGGTTTGCTTTCTTGAGTTTCCTTTTTTGCTGATTTCTTTTCTTTTGATGGTATTTTTTTAGCTGGCTTTGTTTCTTTAGGAATTTCCTTTTTAGCTAGTTTGTTTTCTTTAGGAGGTACCTCTTTTTTGGTGGGCTTCTGAACTCCTGTCACTTTCTTTTTTTCCTTTAATTGCACAGATTCATCTTTTATTTTTGATGTGTCTTCTGCTGGTTTGTCTTTTTTCGTTGCCATCAAATCACCTTAATTTTTTAACATTACTCCTACAAATACAATATTTCATTCCTATTTAATAGTAAATTTCTCACTTGCCGTTATACTACTCTTTTGATTTTTATCGTTCATTTTTACTATTAACTCGTATTGTCCTGGATTAACTATAATTTCAGAAAAGTGGTCATCTATAGGTAGAAATTCGCCATTTTCGGCAAAACATTGTTCAAGGAACCCACTTTGGGCAATTGGCATGCTTTTTCCTGATGAGTAAATTGTGATATAAAGATCACCACAATCAAATGAAGTGTCATCAACCTTTACTTGTATTTGAACTGGGTTGGAAGTAGTATACTGTTTTTCCAATCCAATTATTTCAATAGACATAGCAGTTGAAATTGGTCTATTTGTTGAACCGTTTGGCCACATGTTTAACTCTCTACCAGGCTCTTGAAGAACATCTGCCAAAACTATGGAACCAAAGGTAATTGAAAGGATAATGGGTAAAATAAATACAACATACACTAGTCTAGTTACCATTTTGTTTCTACATCTACAATTCCCTTATATCTATTTAGCAAAATTTTGTGAATTATGATGAATATGACGAATGAGTTAAATCGTAGAGATCTAAATATTGCTTGATGCGACTTAGAAAATTTCGAGTCAAAGCATATCGTTGCATTCATGATTCCGGTGAAATTATGGTTGGGGATTTAGCAGCGTTTGTTGGAAGAAATGAAAGTGGAAAAACAACAATTCTGCAAGCGTTGACGTTATTGAATAGAGACGAAAAAGTTTCAGAATTAGATCTTTGTGATGAAATGTCTGAAGAACTCAAAGATGAAGTCAGATTAGTAGAAGGAGATTTTGATTTAAGTTCAAACGAAATACAATTACTCAAACAATCATTTCCAGGATTGCCCGAAATTAGAAGAGTAAAATTATTTAGAAGCAATAAAAAGCTTAAAGTCCAATATGAATTTGAAGGTGTTAAAATTAACGAAGAGGAAAATAATAGACTGAACTCTTGGGAAAATTTTTCAAAACAAATATTAAATTTTTTAGATACCATACCAAATTATCTCAGGATTCAAATCGACACCGAATTTTTTGAAGGTTCTGTACCAAAAAATCAAGAAATATTTGATAGTGGAATGGCTGAATTCAGCAATCAATTTCACGTAATAGCAATACAAGAAACAAAAATAATAGAGGAGTGGGAGAAAATTTATGAAAGTCCAGAAAATCAGTTTTCAAAATTTCTTAGTGGTGAAAATGAAAAATCGGCTTTAGAGAACTTTATTTCATCACAAATACATCCTCGTTTTGTATATTTTTCAGATTACAAGAAAATCTATGGAAATATCAATCTAAATGAATTTCTTCGAGAAGAGAAAGGTGAACGTGAAGGTTCAATTGAATTTGTTGAAGAGTTTGACAAAGCTGAAACTGTGAGAAATCTTTTCTATTTAGCAGAGCTAGATATTAGAACATTAGATGAGGTGAAAGAGAGTCCATCAAAATGCATCAAAATTCTCAATACTGCAAGCAATAGACTAACCAAGAAGCTTAATCCAGCTTGGAAAGGAGATCCAATTCATGTCGATTTAAGATACAATCCAGGAAATATCATGAGTGTAGTAATTTCTGATGTACATCGAGACGGAACTGTGACCAATACAGGTTTGCTGAATAGAAGGGCTGAAGGTTTTAAATGGACGTTTTCATTTATTGTGAACTTTGCGGCAGAGACACAAAGAGCAGAGCTAAAAGAAGCAATATTGCTTCTTGACGAACCTGCAAGGAATCTTCATCCAACACAGCAGATGGGAATTTCAGATTTGCTAAAGAGTTTGGCAGGATCAAATCAAGTTTTGTATGCTACACATTCACCATTCATGATTTTTGACTATACACCTGGAAATCTACTTGTAGTTGAATTAGATAAAAGAAAACACCTTAGCAAAATTTTTTATGATTATTGGAATGCAGATGATAAAACATTAACTCCGATTCTTTACGGTTTGTCAAGAGGGTTAGTTGAATCAATTGTAGACAGAGAGATTGGAACTAATTCTAGACCGGTGATTATTGTGGAGACAATGTCAGATGCAATGTACCTTAATGCATTTGATAAATTTTTACAGGATCCAAATATTTCAATGAATCCACTAAATGTTGTAGCAGCATATAATAAAAACTCAGTTTTACCTTTAGCGATTTTTTACAGAAATCACGGATACAAGACATTTATTTTAATGGATAATTCAGAAGAATCAAAACAGATTTCATCCCAGCTAATATCAAATGAATTTTCACCTGTCCAAACAATATTTTTTGAAAGAGAAGGAAAAAATCTTGAATCAATTGAAGACTATGTCGTACTAGAAGATTATCTGCATGCAGTCAATCAAACGTATGAGATACGATTGAGAAGAGAAGGATATTCAAATCTTACATCTAAAGATGTTGCTTTAAAAGACAAGAAAGGAATTTTGGAGAATTTGAAAGCAATATGGGAAGATCATAGAGAAGAGAGTTGGGGCCAATTCGATAATGAGGAAATTACTAGGTATATTTGTGAAAAAATTGCTCTGGAAGAGACAAGTTTCTTATCAGATAAAACCAAAGATCAGTTTAGATCATTATATCGATTAATTGCTGAAAGAATTAGACAACATCAAAATGTTGTTACAAAGTCAGATTTGGCCAAATTTCAAAGGCTCCGAGCTAGAGACTAAAAAAGTTTCCTCATGAAAAATACTTCAATTAGAAATACGAAGATAAGAAAGTATTCTTTAAGGTTTAATTGAGAGATGCGGAAAAATAAACACATGCGTGAATCCTCTATGAGAGGAATTGTCCTTTCATTAGTTTTGTTGCTGACAATAATAATTATCCCTATCCATGCACATGCAGAAGAAATACTGATTACTTCAAGTTCATCTTCAGTAGAGTCAACAGATTTAGACGGTGACGGAATTCCAGATGATGAAGATGTGTGTCCAAACGATTCAACAGACAATTGTATGCCATCAGAAGCAGTTGTTACTTCAAGTTCATCTTCAGTAGAAGATACAGGAATCCTTTCAATTATTGCAAAAAGTCATTCTTTTGAAGAAACTACTATTATTGAATTTACAAATGATGGAAAAAAAGAAGTAAATTCATTTAGAATTTGGTTAAGCAGTGGTTTTATTTTTAAATCATTTAAAACAGAAAGTGGGTGGACTGGTGAGAAAACACCTCAAGGAGCATTAGTTTTAACAGGTTCAGAAGTTGTAAAACCTGGTGAATCAATAAAAATAGGAATCAAGACAGACATGCCAAATCCAGAAATTAATTGGAAAGCTCTAGATAAAAATAAAGAAGAAATACAAAATGGTACAGCTATTTCAGGAGAATTAGCCAAGCCCATTCCAACCTTAAAAAATTTGAGTGCCGGAATTTCAGAAGATTCAGTATATCGAATAATTCCTGAAAAACCTAATGCTGGATCAACAATTAGAATTACAGGAAACGATTTTGGATCATCTCAGCAATTTGAATTTTATATAGATATGAATAAGATTGGAACTTTTCAAACTGATGAAAATGGTTATTTTATGGCAACAATGAAAATTCCAGAAAATCAATCACAAGAAAGATCTGATTTTATTATCAAGGATCTAGAAGGCAATGAAAAGAAAATAAGCATAAGAATAGGGACTCTAGGAACTAACATTCCAACGTCAGATAATGTACAACTGACAATAAGAGGAGTTCCAGAAATTATACAAATTGGAGACATGTTAAAAGTTTCAGGCACTGCAAGTCCAAATAGTGCAGTTACCGCAACAGTTACAAATCCGAATAACGAGATCATCAATACAAGAACTGCGCAAGTAGATGCAAATGGAAATTGGGAATTAGAGCCGATTTTAGTAGCGCTAGATTCAAAATTGGGAAGATATAGCGCAGAGATTACAGATGGTAGAGAGAAAATTTCA
>JAERMO010000169.1:0-2204 GCA_016844465.1 Nitrosarchaeum sp.
ATTTGTAGGCAATTCAGTTCCTAAAGGACAGATAATCAATAAACAAGTACGTACTGTAGACATATTCCCAACCATTGCCGAATTAATCAATATGATATCTGAAAGTGACAAAGATGGAATAAGCCTAAAACCACTCATGGAAGGAAAAACACTTGACGAGTTACCCGCATATTTAGAAAGTAACCCACTGGTACTTCAAGAATCAAATGATGTTGTGGGGATTAGAACATCCAAGTACAAATATTTCAGAGACAAAGACGATCCCAAAAAAAGAGTTCATCTGTATGACTTGGAAAATGATCCCCTCGAAGATAATAACATACAAGACAAAAATCAACAAAAGATAACGGAAATGGAAAATATTCTACAAGAAATGCTAAAGGACACAATGAATCTGAAGAAATTTCAAGAGAATTGCGAAAATTAGGCTATCTTTAACTTCACAACATCAAATATATTTAAAATTAGCAAATTCAGAACAATTGAACTTAATTTTTATCACGATGGATGGTGCAAGAGCAGAACGTATTGTACGCGGAAATAATTTTCAAAAAATCATCGCAAAAAGCGCATTTTTTTCCTAAGTTATCACATACGCACCATACACCATTGCTGCTATGCATGCTGTTTTCAGCGGTGCATACGGAAATAAAACCGGAGTAAACAGTTACTGGTCAAATGTTAAATTCAAAAAAGACAAATACAAATCTCTTGCAAAATACCTCCAAGACGAAGGCTACATTACATATGCCGATGTCATCAATAAGCTAGTTTTGCCGCATGAAGGGTTTGATGAGTTTGTAGTTCATGATGAACTTCATGACAACCTGACAGAAAGACATCTTTCTTTGCTGGATAAGTTCAATAATTTGCGAAAAGATGGGAAAAAATTCTTTTTGTATCTTCATTACAGTAACATCCACACTGGCATCATGGAGGAGGTTTTAAAAAAATATGATAATTTCAGTCAGGAATATTTCTCGAATCGTGAAAAAAATGAAATATTCTATGACAAACTATTTACTGCAGCAGATGAATATCTGGGCACGATCATTTCGCAATGCGAAAATCTTGATTTTCTAAATGACACACTTATTGTAATCATTTCTGACCATGGGATTAGTGTTGGCGAAAAACTAGGCGAGCGAGCGTATGGTGTTTTTTGTTATGATTACACACTTGTTTCTAATGCATTTTTTTATTCCAAAAAAATTCATCAAATATCTGTCAAAGATCAGGTGCGCTCAATTGACATTCTTCCCACGATTCTTGAAATTCTGTCTATTCCAATAGATACAAAATATGAAAAACTACAGGGTGAGAGTCTGATACCATTTATCAATGGAATGACAGCCTCCTAAAGAGCCCAATGTATGGGCTGTAAGAACCAACGAATGGAAATTCATAAGAAATATTCATGACCAATCAGAAGAACTATACTCGCTTAATGATGATCCAAAAGAAGAAAATAATGTGATAGACAAATTTCCTGAAATGGCCAACACACTACGAAAGGAGCTTGAACGTCAAGCTGCTAATACATAATTTTAAAAACCGATTATATTGTTGATTAGCGATGACTGATGATAAACGACTAAGTTACTGGAATGGTCTATATGATAAAAAAAACTTTTTCGGTACCGGTCCAACAAAATTAGCAAAATATGCGGAATCAATCCTAAAAAAGAATGAAATAAACAATTTACTTGAAATTGGATGTGGGCAAGGAAGGGACGCGGTACATTTTTCTCAATTAGGATATAATGTCAATGCTTTTGATATTTCAAGCAAAGCAATCAAATTTGTTGAAGAAATCAAGAATTCATTAGAATTAACTAACCTAAACCTTATTGTTCATGATGCAGAAAAACCATTCTCATATTCAAAAGGAAATTTTGACTTTGTTTATTCAAATTTAGCATTACAATTCTTTAATCTTGATCAATTACAAACCATTTTTACAAACATTGCCAATGCAATGAAAGAAGATTCAATGCTCTTATTTTCTACTAAAAAGAAAGGAGACAAATATTATGAGTTCGGAAATAAAATCAACGAAAATGCATTTGAATATAGTGACATAATTAGGTACTTTTTTGAAAAACCGACTCTTGAAAATGTCTTAAAAAACCACTTTGAAATTTTAGAATTTAACGAGGATAGCCACAAGAACTTAGATTCTTCAGTTAGTGTATGGTGGAAGA
>JAERMO010000169.1:2256-2970 GCA_016844465.1 Nitrosarchaeum sp.
AGTAATAGAGCTCCGATAATAGTGGAACCAATGCCAATTAAGGAAACATTAGTGATTATCTCGTGTGATTCGACGAATAACTGCAAAGTCCATGCAATAAAAAATAAACCAACAGCTAGAAAACTAACTCCCGGAATCCCATAAAATGTTAAAGGACGCTCGATTGCTACGTATTTTACAGTGCTGAGTATTACTGATGCCCCATGTGAGACAGGATTATGTGTTGAAGTATCGCCTTCATAAAGAATTGTTATTGGTACTTCTATTATTCTAAATTTACTTTTTGCAGCCTTGACCAAAATTTCAGTTGACACTCCCATTCCATATTCTGAAGGCGTCAAATTCTGTAACACGCTTTTACTATATGCTCTAAAACCACTCTGTGCATCTGTAATATTGCTTCCAGTTGCGACATTGGTAAGTCCTGTGATTGTCTTTATCCCTAACTTTCGATATTTTGGTACGTTGTCATTATTATTCAAAAATCTAGAACCAATTACAATATCTGCCTGATTTTTTAATATTGGCTCTAAAACTGAATTAATATCGTCTATTCTGTGTTGACCGTCTGCATCAAATGTAATCAATACATCGGCACCAATCTCACGAGCTTTGTTAAACAAACTACCTATTGCTGCACCGTATCCCATATTTTTTGGGTGAGTAATTGTGATTGCATCAAGACTGGATGCAATTTTACTAGTCAAATCAGAC
>JAERMO010000047.1:0-4922 GCA_016844465.1 Nitrosarchaeum sp.
AATTTTTTGTCGTTTTCATCGGCTTCTACTAGCCACATCTTTCCTTGAAATTGATCTTGAAGTAATTTGTAAAGCACACGACTTTGTCTGATTGCCATGATGTCATTTTTGGATAGATACAATACAAAATTTCCATCGAATTCTTTACATGAATGGAGCGTGAACTTATCAATTATTTGATTTGATTTGGATAATTGTGCAAGTTTGATCGATGCATCTACATCTGATCTTTCAATGATCTTTAAGTCCACTTTTTTCTCACATTGTGGACAAAGCACTGAATTTTTTGCATCAAAGTTACATATTGGCAATTTCATTTGACTAGATTTTTTACATTCTTGAAAGTTGTTTATAATCTTTAGTGCCATGATCGATAACACTGATCTTCTAATTAACCCCACGATGATTTATTTTGGGATCTGTGAAACTTTGATTTTTTTTATAAAGTTGTTTACCTCTTTTCTGCATTTGCTAATTATGCCAAAATTTCTTTTTGAATTCTGATTACTACTATTTATCTTATTGTTTTTAAAAACATCTCCAAACCCCATTATCTTTTTTTTGAATTATTTATACCTCAAATTTATTGAAAACAGAGTTTAGGATCTTTTATTTTTCAATGCATTGAATTGACCAATTACCTAGAGTAATAAAATGTGATTGTGATTAAATCTAGTATATGAGAATGATGATCTATGATGCCTAAATATTAGAATAATTGCTCAAATTAATGCAAGATAGAAATTCTAGTATGGTGTGAGACATATATGGTTAAACTGATTGTAAATAGTCTTTTTTCGTCATATTTTACATCAAAGGGCCCAATACATGCCGTAGATAACGTGAATTTTGATTTAGATAATGATGAATCCATCGGTATTGCTGGAGAAAGTGCATGTGGCAAAAGTACTTTGGGCCTTTCAATTATTCGGATGTTGCTTGGAGGTAAAACAACCGGTGAGATTCTTTTTGATGGTGACTCTATATTGGATATTTCTGAATCTGAATTTGATGAAAAAATTAGATGGAAAAAAATTTCAATGATTTTTCAGGGTGCCATGAATTCTCTTGATCCTGTATTTACGATAAGAGAACAATTTGTTGAGATTCTAAAGCAACATAACTTTAATGGAAATATGGATGAAGTGATTACCGATGTAATTAATTCAGTCAGTTTGAATGACGCTGTTTTAAAGAAATATCCTCATGAACTCAGTGGTGGAATGAAACAGAGAGTTGTTATTGCTTTGGCATTATTGCTTAAACCAAAATTTGTTATTGCCGATGAACCCACAACTGCGCTTGATGTTTTAATTCAATCTCAAATTATCAATCTCTTCAAAAAACTCAAAAAAAATGGTACATCCTTTATGCTAATTACCCATGATATCGCAGTTTTATCTGAAATCGCGGATAAAATAGGAATAATGTATGGTGGACATATGGTTGAATTCGGTTCTTCCAATGAAATTTATAAAAATCCAAAACATCCGTACACTCAGGGACTTTTAGAATCAACTCCAACACTGAAAGGAGGTCCCCCCAAATCTATCAAAGGAATTCCTCCAAGTCTCTTAGGACCTGCCACTCAATGCCGTTTCATTGAAAGATGTCCTGTTGCTATAGACAAATGTAAAACAGTTCCACCAAAATTTAAAACCAAAACTGGTTATGTTCGATGTTGGTTGTATGATGATGTGATCTAATTTATTTTGAGTTTTTATACTCTGTGCCAATTTTATCGAAATAAATTTTTTGAATCTGTGAAATTTTTCTATCTATATCGTCTCTGCAAATCATTTTAGAATATTTTATTAAATCTGGTTCCACAATTTCATCTGGATCTCTCACAATTTTCCTTGGATATTTGTTTTAAAAAAGTTAAGGTATAGTTTTTCTTATATTTTAAAATATGTTTTAATTCACATGTGATACTAATAGCATTTTATCCAATTTTACAATCGTTAAATTTGAGGATTGATTCAATTTGTGTCTAGGAATATTTTTTTACAATTGGTAAACATGAATCAATTATTCGTAACATCTCTGACCGAATAACTTTTTTATCAATTGATATCCACACATGAATTTTCTTAATCACAAATGATATCGTTTGAACTTTTTTTCTCTCTTCCCAAACAAATTCGATTTCTCCCAGATTTTCATCAAAAAATTCATCAAAATCTGTTTTCATGGAAATATGTGAAAATTGATACTGGGTATCTTTGGCATTTAGGAACGGTATTAGGTCTAATCTTCTTTTATATGCCAAAAGTTCTCCCCCCCTCCCTATTATTCCAACGAACCTAACGTATGGACTAATCCCTGTTATCATATCACAAATTATCGTGTATTCCTTCTTGACCAATTATCTTTATGGTAAGAACATGATCTTTTAATGATTGCTGAAATCTTTTGCAATGAAATCTTTGACGTGTATTAGATTTTATTAAATAATGCCTATTGACTGACTTATTTGTGGATTTTATTGATTTACTCCCATTTTCTTCAGAATCTGGGTATCTTGGCTTAGCTCTAATTAATTTTTTTGGTTCTTTAATACCATTTGTTCCTTTACCTGGTTTTCTTTTACTTGCTACAATGTCTGTTGGTGATCAATATGATTTGCATATTTTGGCATTACTTTCTGCAGTAACTGCAACTATTGCAAAACAAATTATTTTCTATATTAGTTACGGAGGGCGACGAATTATTAATGAAAAAACCAGAAAGAAAATTAGACCATTCGAGCGTTTGGTAACACGATATGGCGCGGCTGCCGCATTTATTGCTGCAGCTACTCCTATACCTGATGATTTAGTATACGTTCCTCTAGGATTGGCAAAGTATAATCCTAAAAGATTTTTTATTGCAACTTTGACTGGCAAAATTGTTCTAAGCTATACAATTGTCCTAACTTCTCATTATCTTGGCATGTCTCTGATACAACCATTCCTTGAAAATATAGATGACCCGACTCCTATCTATATTGGAATTGTGATCTTTGGTGTCATGATGATTATTACAATTGTCTTGCTTTTAAGATTAGACTGGCAAAAGATTTTAGGAAAATTTGCACCTTGGACATTGGACGAAAACAATGATAAATAATTATTACTTATGTTTTATTATATCGAAATTTTGAAATTCCACAATTTTTCTGTCGCTACTTTAATTCCAACTCTTGGACTTGCAATTATCTTTTCTTGTATTTTTATCCCATCAGTAATGAATAATTCAGAATCATTAGTCAAGTCTACTCCGTAATGTTCTTTGTCGATACTTAGAGCCTGCGTTAATTTAGCCGGACCATTGACCAGATTTTTTATATTATCTGTCTCTCTGTTTTTTTGCATTATTTCTATTCCCTTTTCAGGCACAATTGCTCGAATTAAAACTGCACCTGCATCAAATTTTGAATTCTTTGCAACTACATTAAAGCAATAATGCATCCCATAGGTAAAATAAACATATGCCTTTCCAACTTCGCCAAACATTGCTTTGTTTCTTTCAGTGATTTTTCTAAATGCATGACTTGCTGGATCATCTTTATACCCGTATGCTTCTGTTTCACTAATTATTCCTGAGATTTCCTGTTTGTCGATTTTTCGGACTATTCTTTTCCCAAGCAAACTTTTTGCAACTGTGACCGTGTCCTGAGAATAAAATGATCTAGGTAGAATAATCAATATCTATTGAAATCTCATTGCCATTTTTTAACTCTCTGATTAATCCGAACAATTTGTTAATGTCATCTTTTAGAACCGTGATTAATTCTTGATTGTAAATTGTAGCTGCTGGATGGACTGTCAAAAAATAAATCTGGTTATCTTTTTTTACAATTTTGCCTCGGTATTTTGTAATTTCGGATCCTCCTAAAATCGAATTAAATGCAGTATTTCCCAAAATACAAATTATTTTTGGCTTTATTATGGATATTTCCTTTTGAAGATAATTGCGACAGGTGTTTCTTTCAGAAATCGTTGGAACTCTGTTGTTTGGTGGTCTGCATTTTACAACATTTGTAATGTATACTGATTCTCTGGATATTCCTGCACCTTGTAATGCAAGAACAAGCCTTTGTCCTGCGATTCCTATAAACGGTTCACCGGATTTATCCTCATTTTTGCCAGGTGCTTCTCCAACAAAAATTACATCTGATTGAAAATTTCCCTTACCTGGTACTGAATTTGTTCTTGTTTTACATAGATCACACTTTGTACATTCTATTACGTTTCTTCTAATTGTCTCTAATTTGGAATCCATGTTCTAGTTTGTCCTCTTTACTATTGCTTTGCATATACAGTTTGAACTTTCAACCCACTTCATTTTTTTTACTGTTAACTTGATTCGTAACCCCCCTTCAATACTATTACATGTCATTCCTATCCACGAATTCCACTAAATTAAAACCACTAAAAAATTAATGTAAGCGTGGGATCATTTAGTCTGTTTGTTCTAGTGGTTTGAAATTGCAGGCAGAGTGAAGTAATACTCATCCTCAAAATTATAATCTGTAGTCCCATTTTTACGTAAAAATTCAAAATATATGGTACAATTTGCATAAAACTCTGTGTTGTGACTATTTTTGTGACTGTCTTGACTCATAACACCCTTTCATAAAAAACCCATTTTTTCAAGAGAGTGAGTGAATTTAGTTAAGCGAGTTTGTTTTCTTTTAGCTAATTACCTCACTGCAAATCTTATGCATGATTTTCATCATATGGGAAAATGGTCTAGGAAAGTATCTATTGAGTAATAATGGCATATTTTTTTATGCATTTTCTACACGCGTCATATATCACATACTATAAAAACAATAAGTGTTTTTTCTTAATTTACGATGTCTAAAGAGTTTATCAGAACTGCAACTCAAGAAATCAATGAAGAGCTTTCTGGAATCCAACACATCTTGAATTACT
>JAERMO010000047.1:4927-14422 GCA_016844465.1 Nitrosarchaeum sp.
TTAAAGGACTGGCGCCAATGATTGATAAAGAAGATTTGGGACTTTTGTCTTCTTTGCTTGATTCAATATTACAGAAAATCATGAAAGGCGAGCAATTGGATGATCTTCTCCAATTATTTACAATGTCAATTAGTGAAATGACAACATCGATGACTTCTTCTAATTATGATCTGAAAAAAATAAAAAAACACGTTTCTCAAATCTCTTCTAATATCTCTTGATGAATATTTTTATTATGATAAAATCTATTGGTGCTAGATGGCAAATATTTTGATTGCAGATGATTCTAATTCTATACGTATGATCTTAAAAGAAATTTTGATGATTGATAATCACTCTGTAGTGGGAGAGGCAAAGGACGGCAAAGAAACAATTGATTTGTATTTGGCACTTCATCCTGATTTATTGCTTCTTGATTTGAAAATGCCGAAAAAAGACGGTCTTACAGTAGTTAAGGAAATTACATCAAAACACTCCGATGCTAAGATAATATTGATTACCGCAAGTGATAATCAAAAGATTATCCAACTATGTTTGGATTCTGGAGCTCTTTCCTTTATTTCAAAACCCTTTGATTTTAAAAATGTCTTAAAAGTAGTATCTGAAATTTTGGCAAAGTAATTTAGGATCTAGATTCATTTAAAATTTGATAGAAAACTTGTCAAAGATTGTTGTTGATACTAGCGTCATAATTAATGGACAATTAATTACTCAGATCGAATTGGGCCACATCCACAATTTGGAAATTATAATTCCACAAGCAGTTTTAGATGAATTGCAATCTCAGGCATCTCAGAAAAAAGAACAGGGGTTTATCGGACTAGAAGGGATAAAAAAACTTAAAGACTTATCCGATAATTTTGGGTTGATTATAACCATCAAAGGCACCCATCCTACTTCTGATGACATTCGGATGGCAGGCATCGGCAGAATTGATGCAATAATAAAGGATATGGCAAAACAAAGTCAGGCTACTCTTTACACATCTGACCAGGTTCAACATTTAGTCGCACAGGCAGAAGGATTGGAGTCTGTGTATGTAAAACCACTTTCTAAAAATCTTGTTTTAGAATTTTTGAAATTTTTTGATTCTGAAACAATGAGTGTACACCTCAAAGAAAATATGCCACCCATGGCAAAAAAGGGAAAGCCGGGTTCTTTCAGTTTGACAAAACTGAGAGATGAAATTCTGACCAAAGACTATTTGCAATTCATATCCTCTCAAATCTTGGAGACAACGACAATTTTTGATTCAAGTACTATAGAAATCTCAAAGACCGGCGCATTGGTAATCCAGTACACTGATTATAGAATTGCCATTACCCAACCCCCTTTTTCTGAAGCATTTGAAATCACCATAGTTCATCCAATTGTAAAATTAACACTAGATGATTATGACATATCCGAAGAGTTAATGAAGAGATTTTCTGATCGAGCTGAGGGAATTATAATCTCAGGTCCTCCTGGATCTGGAAAAAGTACTCTTGCGTCAAGTCTGGCTAATTTTTATCACAACACCGGCAAGATTGTAAAAACATTTGAATCTCCACGTGATTTACAAGTGGATCCTGGAATCACACAATACACAAAACTGGAAGGCAGTTTTGATAACTGCGCTGATATTTTATTATTGGTTCGTCCTGACTATACAATTTTTGATGAAGTTCGAAGGCGAGAAGACTTTCGTACATTTGCTGATTTAAGGTTGACTGGTGTGGGAATGGTAGGTGTAGTCCATGCAAACTCTCCATTGGATGCAATTCAACGTTTCATTGGAAAAATTGAACTTGGAATAATTCCAAATGTTATAGATACTGTAGTTTTTGTCAAAGATGGACACATTGGTAAAATCTATGATTTGGAACTTGTTGTTAAAGTTCCCACCGGCATGACTGAATCTGACTTGGCAAGGCCTGTAATTGAGATTAGGAATTTTGTCGACAATGTACTTGAACATGAGATCTATACTTTTGGTGAAGAAAATGTCATAGTTCCAGTCTCCAAAAGAGTAAAAAAAGTTGGAATTGAGAAACTTGCAGAAGACAAAATACGAGACATCTTTAAGAAATTCGATCCGAGAGTAGAAGTCGAGATATTATCTGATAATAGGGTGAAGGTTCTAGTTGACAAGCAATCCATGGCATCCATTATTGGAAAGGGTGGCTCCAACATCAACGAGATTGAAAAACTACTTAAAATTCATATTGATGTTGTTGAAAAAAATTCTCATTCAGATGTTGAATCATCTGAACTATCATTTACTTTTTCAGAATCTAAAACTGCGTTATTGCTAACTGTTGACAGAGAATACTCTTCAATGCATGCTGATATTTACGTGCATGACAAATATGTCACGTCTGTCAGAATTGGCAAAAAAGGCGAGATCCTTATTCCTAAACGTTCAGAGGCTTCAAGAAATCTAATGAAACTTGCAGCATCTCAAAACGATATCCAAATATTTCTTAAGGATTTTTAAAATTTTCTAAAATTTTTGGGTTCGATTTTAGAAATGTAATGAATTTTCTTAATTGCTTTATTGTTTTGGGATTCAAATGATGTTCCATTCCCTCTGTGTCTTTATTTGCAGTTTCACGACCTACGCCTAAAATCTCAAAAAATTCCAACAAAATTCCATGATTTTGTCTTATTTCATAAGCTATTTGCATGCCTTTTTCTGTCAGATTAATCCCATGATATTTCTCATATTCTAGTAGCTTATTTTCCTCCAATCTTTGCAGCATCTTTGTAACACTTGGGGCACTTACATTCATGTACCGTGAAATATCTAGTGTTGTGGCATACCCTTTTAATTCTACCAGCTCTGAAATTACCTCTAGGTAGTCTTCCATTCTTGTACTGTAACTAGTTCTTCCTGATTGATGAGCTGCCTTGATTGACTCTAATCTTTTGGAATTTTTTGTCTTCAATGTGTCTCTGTATATCATTTGAACCTAGTATAATTGGATGTCCATTTAGCCTAGTTATTCTTTATTGACACGTAGGTGATTGATATTGATCATTGATTCTTATTTGATTTTTTTTAAATACCTAATTGCAATGGTTGATCATCTAAAGACACGACTAGATAAAGTACGTAAGGCTTCTGGTTCTGTCAAACGAAGAGCCTCGTTATACAATGACATGTCAAAGATAGATGATAAAGGAACTGCCAAATCCATGAGATGTTTAGAAAAAGCACCATCCCCAGGAAAAAAGATGCAAAAAATAGGCGTGGCTCTACTTTTAGCTCCTGAACCATTTACTACTCCGATAGGTCTAGCACTAATGGGGGCTGGAACAATTTTTAATAAAAAATACAATGGTGCCACAATTCATGATATTGGTCATGAGACAAAGCGTAATCTTGCAATCATATCAGATTTTAAAAATACTGTGATGTGATATACAATTTCTAAATTTTCAATGAATTCTGGCATTTGTAATGTCTTCTAGATTGTGCTGAAAATTTCTTTACCCCCAATTTGTTTTGGCTTTTCATATTTTATTTTAAATTAATGGGTTCACTCTTTCAAATGTGCTTCATCTATTTTTAGCTCATTTTGAATAGTGTTGTAATTTTATACCGTTTTTACTATTTAGAAAAATCTCCCCATTGACTACCCAGTTTCTCTATTATTTTAAAAGCCAATCTATCGATGTTAACATTTGGTTCAGCCACGATCATTATGACTTTTTCATCAATTGGAAAACTCATTATTACTACGTGTTCTCTCCTTGATGCTGAATATTTTACACGTCCTAATTCAACATCAAATTTTTTTCTTTTTGCAACTCTTGCTGCTAATTCTTTACAGACAGAATCATGTTGTTCATCAGTTAATCTTGGAATGATATTGTCTCTATAACCTCCTGCAAGAGTTTTGCCAGATTCATCTAATAATGCTGCAAATCTCACTTCTTGTTCTTCAAGTATTTCTTGGCATCTTCTTTGATATTCCTTGACATCTATTTCTGACATGCTCTATTCTGATTGATGATCTGTACCATATTTCTACCCTAGCTGTGTTTTGACTTTGTACACTGAACCATTCAATCAATGATTAATTTAGTAATAATTTTATTACTTGACTGTGAGAAGTTGTAAATAGAATTTTGTTCTAAAAGATGACCGTAAATGGCTAATTCTTGGTAATTCTTACGCTGATCAGATTTTACGCTGGAATTCTAAGCGGATTGGGTGTGATGCATATGATAATGTGACTGTTTTAAAAATTCCAAGGGGTTCTTTATTACATGTCACTTTCAATGATTTTATCTTCTTTGATTATTGTCTTTACTATTTTTGAACCCAGATTTCACGTAAATTTTCACCCAATCACAAACTGCTTAGCATTTCATTAGTTATAATATGGACAAAATAGCAACAACAATTTCTGAAATCCAGCTTTTTTCATATTCATTTAAAATTCAAAATTATAGTTTCTCTTTGATTTAATGTGATCCAAAACTCTATGGTGACAAGTATGGTCGGATCTTTTTATTTTCCATTCTAAAATCTACGCCTATATATAGCTAGGCGTGAAATATTTTGTTGAGTTTAACTGTAGCTCAGAAAAAAATTGCCATCGGTTCATTTCTTGGGTGGTCTTTGGATGGGTACGATATTGTTTTGATGCTTCTAGTTGTTCCTTCAATTAGCCAATTATTTTTCCCGTCCCAGGATCCTATGTTTAGCATACTTGCAACATTTGCATCATATACCGTGACATTAATAATGCGACCTGTTGGTTCTATAGTTTTTGGAATTTATGGTGACAAGTTTGGTAGAAAAAAATCTATGATTATCACAATATTGGGATTTTCTGTTGCAACATTTGCAGTCGGGCTATTGCCCACATATGCTCTTGTTGGAGTATTGGCACCAATCCTTTTGATTATGGTTCGTCTAATTCAGGGAATCTTTGCCGGTGGTGAATGGGGTAGTGGTGCAGTGCTAACAATTGAGAGTGTTCCAAAACAGAAAAGAGGATTGGTGTCTGGATTTTTGCAAAGTGGATTCTCTTTTGGCTTTTTTTTGGCGGCGGTCTCTTTTCAAATCACAACTATTGCATTTCCAGGACAAATGTTTGAAGAAATTGGATGGAGGATACTCTTTTTTACAGGTATAATTCCTGGTTTTGTTGCCCTTTTTGTAAGAATAAGTATGGAGGAATCTCCGTTATGGGTAAGAAAGAACAAAGAGGGTGGACTAGAAAAAACCCCATTACGCAGCATTATTTTTGGAATACATAGAAAGGAGTTTTTACTTTGTGCCACAATAATGACTGGCCTTGTCTACATGTATCATGGCTCAATTAGCATCTTGCCGACATATTTGGGACAGTTTGGTAATTTTCAAAAAGAGCAAGTAGCACTAATTATGATTTATGCAACCGCATCTTCTTGGATTGGGATGATTTTAACAGGTTGGCTATCGCAAAAAATTGGGCGAAAAAAATCAATGCTGATTTTTGTATTTGCGTCTATACTGATTTCAATTCCACTTGCAAGTGTAATATTGGAAAATGCCTATGGGTTGATATTGTATGTCATTATATTTGCATTTGTAGTATCAACTGCATCAGGACCAATTCCCGCATATTTTTCTGAAAGATTTCCAACACAGATACGAAACAGCGCTGCCGGATTTTCATACAATGCAGGCCTGATTTTTGGCTCTTGGTCTCCATTAATTGCACTTTACTTGATGTCAAGTGTTCCAAAACAAATGATACCTGTTGCACTTGGCATCAATATTATAATTGGTGCAATAATTTTGATAATACCTACGCTGCTTAGCAGAGAAACCAAAGAAATTGATCTCTAATTGCACTTTGGAGTTATTTGTTTTTTAAATTATTCATTGGTACTAGATTTAGAAAATTCACGAGTAAAGAAATTTCATAACGTCCTAAGTTTTATGAATTAATTATTGTTCTCTTCTATCTTTTTTAAGCTCTCTTGTTGAATTCTTTGATCCTCATTTCTTTTTCAAAAATGGCATAATTTTCAAGATTAGTATCTAAACAGATGTGCTGTTCTGTTTGTCTTAAATTGCCTCTGGTATGACCAAAAATTTGTTTAATGTTTGGGATATCTGTAAAATCATCATTATAATCACACCACACAATACCTGCAAATTCATTAATGCCTCCTCTGGCCGGACTGCAATCATACAATATCGTTCTCAGGTTTTTGTCCGCCGAATACTTTTGCAAAAAATCATTAACGGATAGACCGTTACTATATTTTTGATAAAATTCATTTGATAATCCTGCATGAGTGCATAAAAAATCCCCTACCCAGCAATAATGAACTAATTCCGAGAGGTTCAAACCCGTTCTTTGTATTACCGATAATTTGTCTTCTGTAAATCCTGAACAAGCAAACTCTGGTTCTAGATAGCTAAGATCGTGATTACCTAGCAGGTGTGTCCTGTTTTCTTTTTTTAGAGATTCTTTTAACCAAAATGCCGTTTTTTCTGTTATGTCTAGGGAATCATCATAGCAATCAAAATAATCGCCTAAGAATACGATATTGTCTGGTTTTTCTTGAGTGATAATTTTGTCAGCAAGAACAAAATTTGTATGAATGTCTGGAATAATTAGAGTTCTCATTACCTATTCTCATCTTATGTGATTTATTATTGTTAGAATCAACTCCATTGAAATATCATCTAAATAATTTAATATTGGGAATTTGAATAATTGTGTCCAAATATTGCATATGGTAGTAGAACTCCATCTAATGATTTGGAATTTGTTATTGTGGCTTCTGAATTTGAGAAAACTAGACTACAATGTTTTTTAAAAGGATAAAACCACTCTTTTCATGGCAACACGAACCCAGATTCTAATCCCCGTAGTAATAGCTGCAGCAATTATTGGAGTTGTGGGCGTAATGTCAATTCCTAGTGATAGCAAACTAGAATCTGTTGAATTTCCAAGAGGCACCATCAAAGTAGACAAGATTCCATTAGAGGTCCAAATTGCCGATACTGAGCCAAGACGTGTACGTGGTTTGATGTTCCAGAACCAGCTTCCGTACAACCAAGGCATGATTTTTGTTTTTGATAAAGCGGGAGTTCACTCTCTTTGGATGCTAAATATGCAATTTCCGCTGGATATGATCTGGTTTGATAAAGATGGTAACATTATTCACATCGAAAAAGATATTCCTCCGTGCAAAACTGCGCTTGAAACCATGACCTGTCAAAGCATTACCCCTAATGGTGACGCACTTTACATTCTTGAAGTGACTTCTGGATTTGTAGATAAATTCAATATTACCAAAGATTCAAAGATGAGTATCATTTCGATTTAAAATTGCAAAACCTTATGTTATAATAATAATTCAATCAATAAAATGAACAAGAAAATTCTCATACCTGTTATTATTGGAATTACTACTGCAATAATCCTCATGACTATACTAATTCCAATGAGTCAAAAACCCATAACTGTAACTGAAAAACCACTAACTGAAAAACCACTAACTGAAAAACCAATTCCAATTAGAGAAGCACCAATTCCAATAAACGAAACTACCATTCCAATTAATGATACTGCAATTTCAACTCTTAAACCAATTCCGACAATAAATTTTTCATATGTTGATTCAAACTCTTTTATGAAATCATCGCTTGCTTCAAAAGGAATCTCCATGTCTAATCCAATAAAAATATCAGGCGGCTCCCTTGCAAAATTTTGCGCTTTCTATAGTAATGCTGAAAAACAAAACTCACTTGAATACTGTACCTCAACAGAACTAAAAGACTCTAATGGCAAGTTTCTTGGAAATTTTCACATGTTAGGCAGTATGGACTCTCCTGATGCTGTATTGGGAGTAATTCAAACAGACCCATTCATGACTAGTCTAGATTCTATAAAGACGACTTATCAAACCATGGTAGAGTCCCTCGTATGTAATTGCTGGCAAGACCAAAAACCGGGCTACTAGCCACTCTCAGATTAGTGGGTTGGCCCAAAAACAATTACTCATAGAAGTTACTACAAACACCGAAGGATATCTTTGGAAATTCATCATAACAAACTAAATTCAAGATGCGCACATAATGTGTATGATTGGAGTTTGTCATGATTGATCAAATAGGGTTAGTTCTGTTGGGGTTTGTAGCTGGAATACTTGGCTCTATGCTCGGTCTTGGTGGAGGAATTATCGTTGTACCTATCTTGACTTTTTTTGGTTTCACACCAACGCTAGCTGTAAGTAATAGTCTTTTTGCAGCTTTTAGCAATGCAGCTGGCTCTACTATTTCATACTCGCGTCAAAAACGAATCGAATACTCACTTGGATTAAAGCTTGGACTCTTGACAATTCCTGGCACTATTTTGGGGGCGTATATCTCCAGCGATGTCACGCCTGGAATCTTTAAAATATTATTTGGACTAATTTTGATCTCATCTGCAATCTATATTTTTTTGAGGAAAAAAATTGAGACCTCAGAAAAAAATCTTACAAAACAAATGATTGTTTTTATCATAGCTGCAAGCTTTTTTGCTGGAATAATCTCATCATTTTTTGGAATAGGGGGAGGCATAGTCTTTGTGCCCTTAATGGTAGTCGGAATTGGAATGACTATGAAAAAGGCGGCTCCTACATCTCAATTCATTTTACTGTTTGCCTCTCTATCTGGTATTATTGTTCATAGCATATTGGGTCATCCTGATTTTCTACAGGCTGGTCTGTTATCTGCAGGTGCTTTTGTTGGAGGAATAATTGGAGCACGTATTTCTTTGGATATTAAAGAACGTTCCCTGCAAATTTTAGTTTCAGCAATAATCATTATAGCCGCAATCAAATTATTTTTTGATTCGGCAACTGAAAATCTATTTTTAATTGGTGGCTAAAGCATATTGTAAGAATTTACCAATCAGTGACTTTCTTTTAGCTTTGTTTTTTAATACATTGTTTTGTATTTGGCACTTATTGAGTCAGGGGCATCTCGCGGTGTTAGCTGGAAGGCAAATAGCTCACATAAACTAGTTAACGCATTTCACTTGCCTCCACTTTTGAGGAGGCATCTTAGAATCAAAAAGGTAAGGAACTATTTCATAAAATTAGTTTCTTGATGCCAGTTACATTCTTGAAGTAATTCTTCATGATCATTGATGGTACAGTTACAATCACGATTCATGAGGTATACTTCTAACTATTGCATTAAACCATTATTGCAAAATTATCTGATTACTGCTTAGTCACTGAAAACAAAATTACACTTTGGTTTGATAATTTTATCAACTATTTTGACAGTATTTTTTTAATTCTATACCAATTTCTTTTTGATATTACTACTATCTCGCCTCCTTGTTTTACTCCTTCATAGTTTATTGCAATTTTCCCAAACTCATCATCGATGTCTTCTTTTGCAGAAACTGTAAATTTTATTTTCAATACCTCGTCTGTGTACAATTGCTTTAGAAATCTAGAACTTTTATTTTCCCATTCTGAATCCCCATCAGCTCCAACAAATAT
>JAERMO010000048.1 GCA_016844465.1 Nitrosarchaeum sp.
TTCTTCCAATACATTTTGTTAGAAAATATAATGTTGATAAAGAATTATCTTGATCTTGTGGAGTCTTGTAAAATCGTGTGAATCATTTTTGTGAAAAGTTATTTGAATTGGCTCAAAATTACCATGATTGATTTAAACTTGGAATATTTTTTAGTTTTTATGATCCTGATTTTTTTAAATATATTGCTATTTCCTTTTTTTTGATAATAGTTATTTATGTTAATATTAAAATCTGAATAGTAGATTGTATGCTAAAACCACTTAAAATTTTGATTGATGAAATGGATGATGGATGGGATGATAAACTTCGTAAGCTAGGATATGATGCATACAGTGTCAAAAAACTACGCGCTGAAGGTCATAAACTACGCACTGATTACTCTGTAATCAATTTTGCAAAGGAAAATAATATGATTTTGATTACAAGGGATGCTGAAAGTGGTCAGGCATGTCATGAAAATAACTTACCCTTCATTTTGTTGGATAACGATGAAATTTTCAAAATTATTGTAGAAAAACTAAAACAGTTGTAATGATTTTGTGATATTTTGGTAATTACTATTTAATTGATAGAGCGGGAGTCTATCTGTGAAATTCTTAGATTTGCTATTACTTCGTTAAGGAATTCTCCTTCTGGCTGATGTGCAATATTTTCTAGAATATTTTCCCAACAATCACTTATTTTTCTCGTGATCTGTGAAAACATTTTGTCTTTTTTAAAAGTAGGGTAGTGTGATAAAAGTTTCATTACGCCATCTATGGATTGAATAATGTGGATAAAATGTATTATCGTTCTCAATCTTTCTTGAAATTCAATTTTATTTTGATCACTGATTTGACTAAATTCTTTAATTTCATCAAAAACCATTTCAATTTCTCTATGCACGCTTTTAAGTTGATTATTTACAGATTCCGATAGGTTGATCAGATTGTATTCTATATGTGATTTGCTATGCATTTTTTTTTCAACCTCGCCTGATTCTACAAGTGAACTAATTTCTCTATACACTAATTTTTCATTTCCAACTCTTTTTATTACCCTGCTCACAAGTTCGTTCCCACGAATTTTTCCATTTTCATTTAAAACACGTATTATCTCTGTTCTAATAATATCTGAGTCTACTACCATCTCTATTTCAAATAGAATTAGTTTTACTTAAACCTAAAATTGACAACCACATTTTTTTTATTATGACTGGTGATTCTATCATGTTTTGTGCCTCTATCAATTTCTATTTGCCATATTTTTCTAAAACTGCTGCTTCTCCACCACTCTTAATTTCTTCAGTTAATTTCTCTAAAATTCTAATCCCGTTTAAAATCGACTCTTTATCTAATTTTCTATTTTCCAGCTTGTGTTTTAAAACTATTTTTTCATTATTTATGAAACTCAATAAACTTACGCTTTTTTGCATCTCTAGATTTATGTAGAATTTTACATAATCTGTAACTGTTTTTATTCCCACGTTTTTTGTATTGATTTCTAGTTATTTAGAATCTCTGATAATTCTCCCCAAAATCTGTCATATTGTGAACAAACAGAATCTTATCTTTATGGGCATATCATTTAACCCATGTTAAAATTTGTGTGGGGTATTGTGAATGAAAAAAAAGAAAATCCTAAAAGAAAAACTGAAAAATTAGAAAAGAAATCAAGTGAACGCGTACACGGTGACCAATTTAATCAAAATATGAATGATGCTGACAAAAAAAACAATAACTAGAAGAATATCTATATTTTTATTAAAAAATCAGCCCGATTATAACTAAATTAAAATTTGATAAAATAAGGCAACTGACAGAGATGAATAGCCTATAATACAATATTGGTTTTTTTATTTTTTTAATCCTTATTGAATATTTTATTTTAATTGCATAGAAATTAAATTAGGATTGTTTTCACTTATTTTGTGGATAGATGTGACACTAGAGTTCGTGCATACAAAAATGGTAAAACATTTGATCAATGTAGAGAAATTGCTGAATCAATAAACCCCTCATTTAAGAAACAAATTGAAGAGCATAACAAGGTGCTCTGGACTGAGATATTAAATCAAGTAGATCACGATGAATTAATTTACAAACTCACATTAAAATTTCTTAGACGTGACGGTTATGATATAGGAAATAGTAAAACTCCTGAGGTTAAAAAATTTATTTTGTAGGATCTATTTTACAACTTCCATCGGGGTTTCTTAACTTCTTTGCCATTACAAAAGGCGTAACTAACAACACTGGTATTGATACTGCAATAAATAATGTTTGTAGCTGTGTAAGTGCAATTGATAATGCAATACCACTTGCAGTTCCTATGAAAATAGATAAAAATGTACCAGCGCATGTAGGACATGCTATGAATAATCCTGTCATTGCACCAATTGTACTCATTCCCCTACCTTTCTTTGAAATCGTATATGCGCTTACTGCAATAGCTGCGTTTAATCCAACCAAATAAGATACAATTACCTGTAATACAAAATTGATAGGTATGATTTGTAATCCCACATGTTCTGTCAAGTAGATGATTATTTTTGGCATATAGCCAGGATCATCACAACATGGGGCTACGAACCCAGATGGAATTTTTGCTCCATAGTGTATTGCAAAATTTACTTCTGGTTGATATACCAACGTTCCTGATACAAGTGAAAAAAAAATTCCGTATCCAACAAAGGCTAAAACAAAAATCTTTTTTGACTTTCTATTCCATGTAGTTATTGCAATAATTGTAATTAAATCTTTTTCTTTCCTTTCTACTTTGTTTCTATGGTATAGGTAAATTCCATAACTAATTGCCCCAAATGCTGCCAAAAGTATTATGTAAAATCCATATGCAATACGTTGAATGGAATCAGCGGCATCTGGAGTGAATGTTGATGATTCTTGATATCTGGAATATATTATGAATATGATTGCTATTGCTGTAGATCCTAAAACCATTAATTTTTTTCCACTATGGATATCTGACTTTTTAGTTTCCATTATTCTAAGTTATTTGTTATTGAATTAAATCCTATTCTGTTTTTGATGGTTTTCTAGATAAATTTAGGCACAATGATGAGGATTATGACAATAATTTCCAATCTTCAAATTATCTTTAGAAATGATGATGCGATTCTATATTGATCGACATATTGCCCATCTTGTGATGTATTCATCTGTAATAATTCCTAGTTTATTTTCATCATCCACGGCAATAATATTATCGGATTCATAATCTTGTGGTATTCTAGATGTTTCTCATGTGTGTACATTTGCTATATCATTAAAAAATCTCCATTCATGTAAGTAGAAACATATTTTGTAAGAACGTGTGTTATAGAGCGTTTGGATTTGTAGACACCAAATCATTAACATGAAAATTTTAGCATTTTATTTCGTTGTCTGATTGTTGTAATAAATTCAATCACGATTAAACCCAAAAACTTTAGTATCTTTATAAGTACTGACTTGAGATATTAGATGTAGATATAATGGAAATTGATCAAGCACAAGAGCCTGATTATGAGACAGTGAAAATTGATTATGTTGGTTTTGTTGACCCCTATGCAGTTGAAGGGATGGTCGTTCTAAAAGCATCTGATGGTAAAGAATTTCACATGAGAGCATTTTCTGGTGAAGTTGCACGACACATATCCAGCTTTATAGAAAGTACTGAAGAACCAGCTCCATCAATTTACAAAATGATGGAGGAGATTTGTGAGGAAAATGAGTTGGTCTTAGTCAAGGTAAAAATTTATGATAGTGGTGAAGTGCTCCGCGCCAACTTGTATTTTACTGGAAAAAAGGACATGGTATTACGAAATTATCGTGCCTCTGACGCTATGGCATTAGGTGCATTTTACAACATTCCGATTCTAGTCCGGAAAAATCTGCTTAAAGAACATATGGAAGCCTAGCAAATTAAATGAATATTTTTAATTTATCATAATTTTGAATGGTTTTTCTAGTGTGTTATCAATTAATTATGAATAACAGAAATAATTTTGGAAAATTGTTAAATCCATGTTCTCAATATATTCATTCTAAAGTAAATTAGATGATTGTAACTATCATCGAGGATTTTTGATTCCAATACACTCTCATTGGAATTTTGTAATGATCATATGCAAAATCAATATGGGTAAAAATACACACTCACAAGTTAACTTTGGTCATGATCTTGACTATCTCTAATTGAACCTTATTCTGTTTTTTTATCTATTTATTTGAGTCTGACCTTGCTACGATTTAAATATTGGACCTAAAACATCGCTGGAATCACATGATCAAACAAATTCTAAATTAAAATTGGGTTTTGTTTGAATTTGACACATATGATATTCACGCCCTCCAGAATTTCTTGAATTTTTGGATAGACTGATCTATTTCCTATTATATCGTTTTTAATTACTCTGAGATGATGCATTATTTTTTTTACCTGCTTGTTTTTCTGCGTCTGTGAGATTGGCGCATTTGATAGATCTTTTAGATTATCTGCTATGTCACACAATTTAATAATTTTTTCGTGAAGCGTCGCATCTTTTAACTGGTTGATGTAATGTGTCTCTCTGTCTTTTTTTGGAAAATTACGGTCTTTTGTTAGCGACAAAACAGTTACTGCTACCTCTCTTCCAAATCTCTCATTAATCTGATCAAAATCCACATCTGTATCTTCTAATATGTCGTGGAGCCAAGCAGCACAAAGAACACTCTTATCTGTAATTCCCAAGTTTTTGAGTCTACTGACAACTCCTTCTAAATGATCAGAATATGGCCTTATGCCATTTCTTGTTTTTTGATTTTTATGTTTCTCATGGGCAAATTTTTTTGCTCCTAGAACTATGTCTGTAGAATCATCCATTTTCAAATTGACTGTTCTCTCATATGTAGAGGTTTATTATCAAAATATTCGTTGGATTCAGATCCGAGTTTGCAATTTAAAATGAAAAATGCTTCATAATTCGGCAAACTCATCAACAATCAGATATAGCTTTTTTATTAATCATCAGCACTTGATCTGTTCTATGTTCCAAGATATATGGGTATAACAGGTAGATTTGGGATTATTGCTTTTCAGAACATTTTTCATGTGGTTCTTATAATAATCCTTTATGGCCAATCTTGAGATTTTATATCAAAATATTGCAGCTAAAGTTATTGCAAGATGTCATGGAAGTATCAAAATCACAAAACATGGAAAAATTCTAGAGGTATATGACATGCATAGACACATTTGGAGTAAAGGTCTTGCAGGATTAATAATTAAAGAGGAATGTAAAAATGCTAATTTACGGGAATGGGAATTTGCAAATGTTAGAAATTATGTCATAAGAGAACTTGGCTCTTAATTTTATGTGTCTTTTTGGATTTAAAATCTAATAGGTAACTTTTCGTATAAGATGTGGTTCTTTTAGCATTACTTGGTGATCTTTTGAAGCATACAAGTCTACCTCTTTTAGATTGTAATTTGTAATTACTGTTAATGCTTCACAACGCGTACACAAGAGTGTCTGGCCATTTGATCTTCTTTCAAAGACAACGTTTTTTTCTAATTTATCTTCTTTTTTACATGTGGGACACAGTTTTGGTTCTTTTAGTATTGTGATTATTTCACGGATGTATATCGTTCTGGACAATCGTCTTTTTAATCAAAAAACCTACAATAAAAGTTTGTATTTTATGTTAACTGGCATCCAGCAATTCTATTTCAAATAAAAACCGTTTAATTATTTGAAACGAACCGTTAGGTATTCAATTTATTTCCTAATCTAGCCAATTAACATCTATGTAATACCTCATCAATCAAATATATTTTTGTAATAAAATTTTGAATTTTATTATTTGAAGTGAAATTTTATTTTGTATTTTATAGAATTATTTAACTAATTAAATCGATGATATTTTTTATTAAATCCTGTCTCTTGATGTAATCTTAATTTTTTAATGAAATAATCCTCTCTGGTTTTTACACTCTTTTAATTTCATATTGAAAATACATTTGAAAAATTGCTTCTGAGAATTGATTGTAATTGGAATCCCTATTAGTTTTGTATATGTAATTAAAATTTATATAATAAGTGTATATTTGTTATAATTTTTACTATAAAGTTTTAAATAGTGTCATGTCTTATACTAATTGATGTCGTTATTTGCAAAATATAACGATTAGTCAGCGTAGCCCTGCAGAACGAAAAAGGCAATCAGGCGTTTAACGTCCTGACCATGAGAGGAAATCTCTCTGTGTTCTGCAATTGAGGGTTACGCCTTTTCATTTTCTAAATTTAAACATTCTATGGTTGAATTAGGAAAGTAACTCCCATCATTCTCCTCATACTGGCATTTTATTTTGTATCCGTTGATGTATTTGAGATATTCTAAATCTGTGCGTGGCCATTATCCGGCATGGTGATTTTGCTGTTACATGCTCTACATCTAGCAATAAAATTATTCAATTAGTTAATTGAATTAAAATTATAAAAAAATCATTCAGTGTAGTTTTGTATTTAAAAATGATTCTATGTTACTATCTCATTTAGACGGTCTTCTTCTTGAGCGCGTCTTATCTCCATGGCAATTCTTCTACCCACGCCAAAAGTTTGACCATATTGATATTTTGTATATGGGCTAGTAGTTGCTACAATTGGATTTCCTGGCACTCTTAGTGATACATCATATACTATCAATTCCAAATCTTTTGTGATGACGCTTTGAAGCGAAAATGGACCTATAATTCCTGGTGAGTATTCTTTTTTTACTGCTGCTGCAAATTTATCTCCCATTTTAATTACTTTTTCAAGAAGTGACTCTCTAATACTTGCTGGGGTGTGCCCAACTTCAATATTTTGTAAATCAATGTCTATTTCCAATTGCTGTTTTGCGGGAAGGGCATTAAAATCATGAACGTTGGTTTGTAATCTTCTCTCTATTCCTATAAAATCAACTTGTTTTGAAATTGGCGTATGAAAGAAATTAAAATTCATGTATGTCCCAATTGCCAGTTCTTCTATGCTGGATCTCTCTAAATCCTTTCTAGAAATTATCCCTTTTTTTATTTTCTCCTCTGATTTCTCTTTATAGTCTTTGTAAGAGGACACGGTAAAGAAAGCACGCTCTAGCGGTCTTTTCATCTCTTGGACTTTAACAATACATGGTTTGTTGATACTTTTTGGATCTCTGAATAACTTTGGAAATTTTATCTTTGCTTTTTCTAATAAGAAATATTGATTTCGTTTAGCTGTTCTTTCTTCTGCTCGAAATAATCTTCTATTCCCAAATATTGGTACTTTGAATGAATTTTCTAAATTTTCGTATCCCAAATATACCATAAATGATCTATGTGGAATAACAATAGTATTTGTATCTCTCAAATTTTTTTGAATTTTTGGCAATGCCATATCTTTGAATTTGTTTAAAACAACAATCTCGTCTGCTATTCTTCCAAATCTCCTATATGGCTCATCTCTTCCTTTTTGACAGTAAACTACAGTATGAAAATTTTCGTCTTTTGCTCCATCCATGACCTCCAATGCTGAATGACTTCCCATTACTCCTATTCTAATATCCGAATAGTTGGCTACGATCTTCTTTATCTCAGAAGCTTTGATCACATCTTGACTAGAAAACAGGATCTAATATAGCTAATTTTCAATCATTTGGATCGATTCTATATTCACAATATTTTTCTGATAATAATTCCAAGAGCATCTGTTGTTGCATTCTCTTGAATTACAGATGACTGGAGTAATTTTGATATCTGCGATGATAATAGGGGGATTTTCTTTATGGCTTAAACGAAGAAAAACTCAGCATGAATTTGATCTGGGCACGGATGATGAACAAAATTAACTAACTAGTGCCAAATTCCATATTCAATCTAATGGATAAAATAGTCTAAACTCTGACAATTAATAATGAGATTGATTATTGGAATTACTGGTAGCACTGGTGTTATCTACGGAATTCGTTTGTTGGAGGTTCTCAATAAATCAGGCATCGAGACTCATCTAATAATGTCTGAATGGGCTACAAAATGTATTTCAATGGAAACTGAATTTCAACTTGATTATGTCAAATCTCTTGCGACAAATATCTCTGATGAAAAAAATATGGCCTCTAGTGTTTCTAGTGGAACACACAAGGTTGATGGGATGATAATTGCACCATGTAGCATGAAGACTCTTTCATCTGTTGCAAATGGTTATGATGATACTCTAGTAGCAAGAGCTGCAGGTGTTACAATTAAAGAATCCAGAAAATTGATTCTGATGGTGAGGGAAACTCCACTATCTGCAATCCATCTTGAAAATATGCTTAAACTGTCTAGATTGGGGGTTGTAATTTTACCACCAGTTACAGAATTTTATACCAAACCAAAAACCATTGATGATATTGTAAATCACGGTGTCGGAAAGTGTTTGGATCAATTTGACATTGAGCACAGTTTATACCCTCGTTGGGGCACTTTCTAGATTATATTTGCCAAAATTTGTTTTTGAAAAAATTATAAAATCGGATAGAAACAAAGTCTTTGAAATATCTACAAATTATGCTAACTTTCAAAAAATTCTTCCGCAATATTTTCCATCAATTAGAGTGATTTCAATTCGAGGAAATGTATCTGTTGTAGAAGAACATTTGATAATTGGAGGGCATGAATTAGTAATGATGGTAAAACATGTAATTAATGAACCAATATTGCACGAAATTTTTGTTATTGGAGGAGATGCAAAAGGTACTCATATCACGAAAAGATTTGAGTGCATTCCACAAGGAACTAAGATGATACTTGAAGTTGATTGGAAACTAAAACGCATGACGAGGATAATTTATTTTCTCCGTAAAATTAATTTGCTTAAAGAATATTCAAAAATTACCGATGCTTTTACTGTAATTGTAGAAAACTAGTCTGATTTGACTTCTTTGTTTTTAAGATCGTTGAGCTCTTTTTCTCCCTCAAGCTTTCCTTTCTGGAATTCACCTTTGGCCTTGCCGAGTGTTCTTGCCAGTTCTGGAATTTTCTTTGCACCAAAAATAAACACACCTGCCAAAATCAAAATTATCAATATTTCCTGAAATCCCGGCATTGCAAGGAACAGATTATTTAGAACCATCTAATGAGTAGTCGCCTATTTAAGATTTAAATCTTTTTACGTTTTTTATGCTCAATTACTAACATTCCTCCAAGATATAGCACCATCATTGGTATTGCAACAAACCACATTGTAATCCCACTTCCATCTGGTGTGACGATTGCACCAAAAACTACCATTCCTAGTATTGCGTATCTTATGTTTTTTCTCCAAAATTTACTATCAACTATTCCTGACATTGAAATCGTGTACATTATCATTGGAAGCTGAAATGACAC
>JAERMO010000049.1 GCA_016844465.1 Nitrosarchaeum sp.
AATGCATCTGCATCGTAGAACTGTCTGTCAAGAGATACTTCGCCGTTACTAACTGCTGTTTTCTCTACCATTAGTTTGTTGTATCCGTTGATTGGGTCAACAATTGCAATTCCGTACATGCCGGAAAGTACATGTTGATCCATACCAATGAGTTTTACACCAGAACAATGGTATTTGAAAGTACCAGCAGCTTCAGCAATGTAGCAATAAGTCTTTGATTCACCTGGATTGATTGATTCAAAGTTACCAGCTGACATTTGTGATGCATGCATGTCGTTACCGTGACCAGTAACTTCATCTGCTGGAAGTGTTAGTGTCATTTTGACGACATCACCTTGCGTAACTCTTAGTGTTGGTCCTGGGACTTCTCCACTAAAGGTCATTGCATTGAAAGTCTTACCTCCCATGATTGGAAGAGTAACACTTTCACCAGTCAAATTAAACTCTACGACTTTGCGGCCAGAGCTTGACAATGCACCACAATCAGTTTCTGCGAATGCTTCAGGCATTACAAGCTGTAAACCGCCCATTTGATGGATTTGTTCAATTGCATTGACATCCATTTTTGAGACATCAAGTGATTGTCCACTAATTTGGGTTTGTGTGTATGTGCTTCCGAATAGCGTTGCTCCCAATTTCATTAGTCACCATGATTAGCGAATCCTATATAATAATTCCCATTATTGGCATATTTGAGTTTACAAAAATATCTGAAAAAGAATGAATAGTGGGAAATTAGGGGTAAGATTAACTTGGAATTTAGATTTGATGAAGATTCACTAGGTAAAGTCAAAATTCCATCAGAGGCATATTATGGAGCATTTACTGGAAGGGCGATTCATCAGTATCATGTGACGGGTACCAGGGCACATACAAATTTGATAAAGTCATTTGTCATGATAAAACGATCTGCTGCAATAGCAAATATGAAGACGGGTGCAATAGACCCCAAACGTGGAAACGCAATAGTTGCAGCATGTGATAAAATATTGTCTGGAAAACACATGGATCAATTTGTAGTTGATATGATAAACTCTGGTGCAGGAACTGCATTTAATATGAATTCAAATGAAGTAATTGCAAATGTAGCACTAGAGATATTACACAAAAAGAAAGGAGAGTACCAACATCTTCATCCAAATGATCATGTAAACATGTCGCAATCAAGTAACGACACATATCCAACTGCAATGCATGTTGCAATTCTTATGAATCTCAAAGAGGTAATTCCTGCAATTGACATACTAGTAAAATCCTTAACACAAAAAGCAAAGCAATTTTCATCTTATAAAAAAATTGGAAGGACTCATTTGATGGATGCACTTCCAGTGACACTCGGAAGTGAATTTGCCGCTTATGCCACATCCATCATAAAAGCACGAAATGCAATAATTTTAGCTCAAAAGGAATTACAAAATGTTGCGTTAGGAGGAACGGCAGTTGGTTCTGGAGCAAATACACCCAAAGGCTATAGAAAAATTGCAATAATTGAACTTGCAAAGATTTCAAAGATTTTGCTCAAACCAGAAACAGATATGCAGTATTCATTACAAAGTAAATTTCCAGTAGCAAACTTATCTGGTGCATTACGTAACCTAGCACTTGAAATTGGCAAACTTGCAAATGACATTAGATTAATGGCATCCGGCCCGATTGCTGGACTAGCAGAACTTGGAATACCAGCGGTTCATGCTGGATCATCCATCATGCCAGGTAAAGTAAATCCATCATTAGCAGAATGCATGAACATGATATGTTTTAACATCATTGGAAATGATACTGCAGTATCATATGCAGCTCAAAGTGGACAATTTGAATTAAATGTAATGTTGCCAGGCATGTTAAAGTGTGTTCTAGAGTCTACAGATATGCTGAAAAACTTTGTTCCGATATTTTCTGCAAATCTAATAGATGGATTGACTGCAAATAAAGAAACGCTTCGAAAAAATATTGAAAACAGTCCAGTCATTGTAACTTTGCTTACGCCAAAAATAGGATATCTTAAATCTGCAGAATTGTTCAAAGAATCCCTAAAGACTGGAAAAACTATTCGAGAATTGGTTGTATCAAAAAATTTGATGAGTAATAAAGAAATCGATGTATTATTTGGATAAATTATGGCAAAGATTTTCGTAGAAGCATATGGTTGTTCTGCTAGTTTTGCAGATTCGGAAATAATCTCAGGATTAATTTTAAACGGAGGACACACCATTGTTAATAACGCTTCAAAATCAGATTTGAATATTGTAGTCACGTGTTCTGTCAAAGACTCAACTGCAAACAAAATGATGCATAGAATAAGATCATTAAAATCAAAACCTCTTGTTGTTGCAGGGTGTCTTCCAAAAGCTGAGAGAAACACTGTAGAAAGAATCACAGAGAAGGCAAGTTTGCTTGGACCTAATTCATTAGGAAAGACATTACAGGTAATAGAGTCAACGCTGAAAGGAACAAGATTTGTCGCACTTGAAGATTCTGATCTATCAAAAGTAGGATTACCAAAAGTAAGATTGAATCCAGTAATAGGAATTGTAGAGATAGCTAGTGGATGTATGAGTGAATGCACATTTTGTCAAACTAAATTATCGAAAGGTGACCTTACAAGTTATAGAACAGGAGACATTGTACGACAAGTTGAAACTGAAATCAGTGAAGGATGTAAAGAGATTTGGCTAACATCTACAGATAACGGATGCTATGGTTTTGATATAAATACAGATTTACCATCTTTAGTGAAGGCGGTATCAGAGATTAGACATGATTTCATGATACGTGTTGGCATGATGAACCCCATGTACATGCCTAGAATTAAAGAAGCATTGATAAAATCTTTTGATAGTGAAAAAGTCTACAAATTTCTGCACATACCAGTCCAAAGCGGCAGTAACAGAGTATTACACGATATGAAAAGAGGCCATACAGTAGAAACTTTTAGAGATATTGTCGGTAAGGTCAAAAAAAGATTTTCGAATTTTACAATTTCAACAGATTTCATCGTAGGTTTTCCGTCAGAGACAAAGGAAGACTTTGAAAAGACAGTAGATCTGATAAATGAGATACGTCCAGACATTGTGAATCTTTCAAAATATAGTGCTAGACCAGGCACAGAAGCTGCAAGATGGAATCAAATTGAAGCGGTGGAGGTAAAAAAGAGAAGTAAAATCGTCTTTGATTTGATAAATAAAATATCACTGGAAAATAATCAAAAATGGATTGGATGGAAAGGCAAAGTATTGTTTGATGAGGAAACAAACGAGGGTATTAAAGGAAGAAACTGTGCATACAAGTCAGTATTTGTAAGAGAAAATGTCAAAATGGGCCAGACACACATTGTTGAGATTGTTGATGCATCTATACACAGTATTATTGGAAAGATCGCAAGCTAAATTTTTTAGATCGAAGATTTGATTAAAATAACGTAAGAAGGTTTTTTATCTAAATCATAGAATATGACTTGAAATGAATTTTCAAATTAAAGAACCAATTTTAGTCATAGGATTGGGAGGAGCGGGCTCAAAATTAGCACTTAGAGCCAAAGAAGCTCTAAATTCAGATTGTCTAATAATTAGCAATGATCAGAAAGACATTCATTCAGATTGCAGTTCTATCAAGGTCTCTACAGGTTCAATTATCAATCCATCAGTTCAATTAATCAGAGGTTCAACATACATAGTTGCAGACCAAATAAAGTCAGAAATTTCAAACTACGCTACGATTATTCTCATGGCAAATTTGGCAGGCAAAGCTGGTGCTGCAATATCACCAGTAGTTTCAGAAATTTGTAGAGAATCAGAAAAGGGCCTCATTTCATTTGCCATTATGCCATTCAATTATGAAAAAGACCGAATTTTTAATTCAGGAGTTTCACTAAAAAGAATAAAAACAAATTCAGAGTGTACCATCGTTTTGGATAATGATTCACTTTTAGAAAGTAATCCAGATTTAAGTCCAAATACATGTTATGAAATTGCAAATAATGCGATAATGCATATAGTTTGTTCCCTAAGTTCTTCAGAAATATCAACTCAAACAAATATTCTAACTACCAGTAAGGATGAGCAAAGCTTAGAAGAATCATTAAGAGATTCACTCAAAATGCTCTACGACAATGCACCAGTAGGTGCAGTAAAACGCTCAATGCTTTACATTGTTGGGGGAAACAACATTCCGGTCGGTATTCTTAATTCAATTACAAATCTAAGCAGTGGAGTATTAGGCGAAAGTGATTATCAGGCAGATTCATCGTCTTCTAAAGAATCTAAGGTAGTAATGCTATCTTCAATTCAAGGAACAACAAAATTCGACAAATATGATCCACTAGGAATGATTCCAAAAGAGAACACACTTGATTGGACACAACCAGATTGCAGCATTGATTGTAAACTGGAATTATATCAATTAGAGTAAAACTAGATTCATACTAATTCCAAAAATAGTGCTTTTTATTTAGATTTTTTCTTTATGCCTTTAGATTCTTTCTTTATGCCTTTAGATTCTTTCTTTATGCCTTTAGATTCTTTCTTTATGCCTTTAGATTCTTTCTTTACTTCTTTCTTTGCATCCTTTTCTACTTTAGCTGTATCTGTCTCTACTTTAGCTGTATCTGTCTCTACTTTAGCTGTATCTGTCTCTACTTTAGCTGTATCCTTCTTTTCTTTTTTGGATGCCTCTTTCAATTCTTTTTTGGATAGTGCTTTAGATTCTTTTTCTTCTGTATATGGAGAAACTAAAACATAGCCTTCATCGGTTTTATTCATTCTAACTCTAATTTTTCTTGGAGGACTTCTAACTCCTCGTGCCCAAATTTGATGAGCTAGATCTTCTTCAATTTTGATTTCGGATGTTTTCATATGATGGCGAGCAAATTCCTTAATCATGTTAATTGCTCGTGGTGCACGATGCGTATCTACTGAAAGTAATGCCTTTCCCAAATTGATCGTATAGACTCTTTCTAATTCTTGAGACAACTATCCAACCTCCACATCTGTTGATCTCCAAGCTCTACGTTTTGGATTTGATCTAACAGTTCTCTTTGTTTTTAGAATAATCCAAGCTGGTACAGGTGATGTCTGTCTTGTCTTTTTTAACAGACGAATTTTTCTAGGAGATGACTTGCGTGCAGCCATAAATATTCAGGCACGATGAGCTCTTTTTAAATGAATCTCATGAATTTAGACGGTTTACTATTTGTTTCAATATCCGGGCAGAAGCACCCCAAATAATTTTATTTTTGTATTCGAAAGTGTACATTTCTTGAATTCTGGTATGGTCGGGGTTTGGATCATTATTCATTGTTTTCAAGAAGGGTTTTAGCGGAATATGAAATATCCTTTCCACTTCCGAATTGGCAGAGAGTGATGTAATTTCGTCAACTATAGAAACAAATGGGAGAATCATAAAACTGGAATTAAGAGTCATAACAGGCTCGAGTTGTCCTATTACCTGATTTTTTGAAATTCTCAAACCAATTTCTTCTCGTGTTTCACGCAACGCAGTATCTAAAAGATCAGAATCTGTAGATTCAAATTTTCCTCCTGGAAATGAAATTTCTCCAGCATGAAGTTTTAGATGTTTTGGTTTTTCTGTCATTACAATAATTGGATCATCACCATAAATCACAACAAGTACTGATGCAAGTTTATTTTTTCCATAATGTTGTAAAACAGGATCAATTCTGCTTGAAAGTGATGATTTTAGTAATTCCGAGTCCATCTTGATTCTACCAATTATCTATTTTATTGATTTTACGTTTAAAGGTTTTAACCAAGTTAAATTGGAGATTCTTTATGACCGTCATTTATGAGATAAATCCTCCAAAAATTTCAGAAGGTAAAGATGCATCAAATGATGAAATCAATTCGTTATTATCAAAACTTCAACAAAGAGTTTCAAACATCAGTACATTATGTGACGGAATACATGTAACAGATTCTGTTCTTGGGACTAGACGAGTATCAGCATTAACTACCGGGGAATTATTGAAGTCAAACCATCCCGATTTACAAATTACGATCAGTATGCGTGTGAGAGACAAAGACATGAATTCCATCAAACAAATAGTTCAAAAATCAATAGAAATTGGATTAGATGGAATTCTTGTTCTCAAAGGTGATCCTTCAAGCGACAATTCAGTAGATTCTGGATTAATCCCAAGTCAAGTTGTAAAACAACTAAACGAATTAGGTTATGGGGAGAAAATGAGTTTTTTCCTATCATTGCCTAGTAATCCCAACTTTGAGAAAATTCAAAAAAAGATTACGGCCGCACCTGAGGGTTTTATGACACAGGTTATTCATTCAGCAACCCAAGTACAACGAATTTCGGACAAATTAAGACCAAGTGGGTTTAGAATCATCCCCTGTATTTTATTGCCAAGCGAGAAAAATGAAAATTCTGCAAAGTTTTTGAATCTAGATTGGTTAGAGTATAAAGAAAATCCAGTTAAATTCATTAAAGAAATTCACAATATTGCAGGGGACGTACTCATCACATCTCCTAGTGATTTTACATTTGCAAAAGATACATTGCAGAATCTTCAGAGTACAAAGTATTGAGATTCAGGATGATGCACCACAATTGCAGCAGTTGATTGTTCAGGAATAATTTGCCCATATTCAGTTAGAATCATTCCTGATTTTTCCGGTTGTAATAGCTTCCAAACCAAATTATGTTGTAACACATCAGGACAGCTTGGAAAACCCCAGCTATATCGCAATCCCCCTTTTCCGGTTAGTTTTAATTCAGATTTTATTTTACGATTTATCCATTCTGCCAATGCCTCGGCGACCTCTACTGCCAAACCATGTAAATAATATGCATCAGTGTACTTGTCTTCGGTATTCCACTTTTCTATAATATCTGAAACTTTGTTACCTACAGTAACTGATTGAAATGCAACAATATCATTTTCTCCAAAATAATCAGTAAGACAAAGATGATTGGATTTAGAAGAGCGTGGAAAATCAAATTCAACACTTTCACCATTAGGATTATCAACTTTCAGTTTTCCATCTTTATTATGACATCTGAAATAACCATAAACAATTTCGGGTTCAAAGAGGTTCTCTTTAATTATTCTAATTTTCCATTCATCTAATAACTTTTCATGATCTGCTTCAGAATCAGAACCTGCTTTTCCACGTAGACCCCAAGATAATTTGAATAGTGATTTTTTATCAATTAATTGCCAAATCTCATCCATCTTGATTTGATCATATTTCAATCTAATTGGTTCTCCAATTATTGGAGGAATTGGAGGAACAGCGGGTTTAATGTCACTTTTTGGAAGATTGGAAGAATCAACAGTGCTGGTAATTCGTTCTTTCCAATTTTCAAGTTTCTCTTTCCACTGTGCTAAAAATTGAGGTTTTTCATTTGAAACCAGTGTATCCATTGTTTTCAAACCTTCAAACATTGTATTACAATAAAACACTCCAGATTCGTAGATACCACCTTCTTTTGCAATTCTGTTGATATAGTTAGTATTGATGGCAGCCCCTCCACATAAAATTGGAATATTCATGTTATTTTTTCTAGCGTGCTCTACAAAATATTGCATTTGCTTTGATGTTGATACCAAAAGTGCAGACAAACCTATAGCATCAGGTTTTACCTCATCTATTTTTTCCAAGAATTTTTGTAATGGTACCTGTTTTCCTAAATCATAAACACTATAACCATTGTTTTGAAAGATAGTTTTTACCAAATTCTTACCTATATCATGTACATCACCGTAAACGGTTCCAAGTACAAGCTTTCCTTTAGAGGCACCTTCTTCCTTAATCAGATATTTTTCTAATTCTCCTACTGCTGCCTTCATGCATTCGGCAGATTTAAGAACAAATGGCAAAATTAATTCCCCTGAGCCAAATTTATCACCAACTTCCTTCATTGCAGGAAGTAAATCCTCATTTAGTGTTCTAATTGCCCCATCATGGGTAATTTCAGGAGAAACGTTTAGAGAAAGAATGCCATTATGATCTTGAATAATTTCGTTTTTACCTATCTTTTCTGCAATAGCTGAAACAACATCGTTTTGAATTCCATCTTTAAGTCTATTTAGAATCCTAAAGTATGCACGTTTTCCAGGAGGCCATGTTGGGTCGACATCCATTTTTTTCAAAGTGTCATTACCTTGCGTACCTGCCTTTTCAAAATAAATAATTAATTCAGATAACGCATTTGGATGAGTATTGAATATTAGATCTTCAGATAGTTTTTTCTCTTTTACATCAATTTCCCCATAAGGAATTATTTCTTTTGAATTTACAATAGCTGTATCCAGTCCAGATTTTACTGCATGATACAAAAATACAGAATTAATAATTTTTCTTGCATATGGAACTAGTCCAAAACTAATATTACTTAATCCCAAAGTTGTAAATGAATTTGGAAATTTTTCTTTGACAAGTTTGATACCCTCCAG
>JAERMO010000050.1 GCA_016844465.1 Nitrosarchaeum sp.
CAATTCCGGCTGCTTCCATATATTTTGAAGCCGGTCCACTGATAGCTTTATCCCCAATGAGCGGGCTAACTGCCACCACTTTCTTTTTGATTTTTGAAAGTTCCTTTCGTATTCCTTTGATTTGCAACATTGGTCCAATGGATGTTAATGGATTTCCAGGAGCTAGAATTACCATGTCTGCATCATGAATTGCGTTCACTGCTTCAGGATTTGGACGTGCTTTATCTGCACCAATATACTGAATTCCTATGACTGGATCTCTTCCTCGATGTTTTACCCAATACTCTTGGAGATGCAATTCTCCTTTGTCTGTGGTTATCCTTGTTTCTATGCTATTATCTGTGACTGGAATGATATTTGCACTGACTGCAAATTTTTCACACATCCATTTGGTAATGTCACTCAAATTTTTACCATTTTTCAGCATGTTTGTTCTTATCAGATGAGTTGCGGCATCTCTGTCCCCAACTATAAACCATGTTTCTTCTCCAAAGACTTCCATCTGTCTTAGAAAATTGAATGTGTCTTTTTTTATCCCCCACCCTCTTTCCTGATCTAGTAAATCTGCTAAACCGTAAACAATAGTATCTATGTCTGGGCATACGTATAATCCATAAAGCCAGTAATTGTCTCCCACATTACTTATTACATTAACTTTAGATTCTTGAGCTACTAATCCTCTAACTAGCTTGACTGAACCTGTTCCACCTGCTAATACTGTAATCATTCCATATACCTCTAAAACTGTAAAGTTGTGTGTTGTTGCTCCATATTACTTTTTCAGAAGTTCACGATCTAATTTTTGAGGATAAGTTTATTACTTTGAATTCTGAATTTTATTCGTGTCTAAGGCTATATTTTTAGCTGTTTTACTCGGCGGATTGATTGTAATTGGTTCAACTTCATCTGTTTGGGCAGCTCAAATAGATGCAAGGATAAATCCTAATGCTGAAAAATCCCCCTTCTCATATAACTATCAAAAAACAGTCTTTATTGAATATCCTAATGGCGGAAAACTATTTGATGAACTACACCTAAAGGAATGGAAAGTTAATGGGACTGCGGACGCAACAAATCCTGGCGTTCAAAAATTAATTACTGTTCTTAATAAAAAACTTCAATCTGATGGAAGTCATGCAAAAATTTCAGATCTTACTGTTTCTTATGATTTTCATCTTAAAGGCAGATCTATCAATACCTCTGTAGATTACAAAGTAATTCTTGAAGGCACTTTAACTGATTATGTAATTACAAAAGATCAAGTTAAAACCATTGTTGATATGGGTTGGAGAGGTATGAGTACTAGTGATCCTGTTGTAATTGATGGGGTGGAAATTAATTTGCCTATATCAATTTTAAAAGATAAAGAACCAGCAGTATATGATGTCCTTGCAGGAACAGAAGCTGATTCGATCTTGTCCAAAAGTATCATCAACGCAGATTTTATTTTAGAGCAACCAATGACTAATTGGCACTTTTTGTTTGATGCTACTGGCATCAATGTTGATGCTGCTACATTTGGATTGGATGAATCTATTTCTGGGTTTGTTGTATCTAAATGGACAATGGGTGAAAGTAGTCTTCGAGAAGGAAGACAAGTTGAAAGAACATTTGAATCTGAAATATCTGCTGATCAAAATTATGTAGTTCGAAGTGTTCAATCATCTGATCAAGGAAATATCGCTGCAATTGGATTTGGTGCACTAGATGTATTGGATGGTTTGGAAATTGCAGGAATTACCCCCACCCCACCAGCCGGATATGCAACAACTTCAACTGGTGGATTTCCAATAACGATTGTATATGGAATGTCTGGAATGGCTGCAATTGGTGGTATTGCATTTTTCATTTTTAGTAATAGAGCACTAAAGAATCAAACAACCGGTCAACAAGGAATTGACCCAAGTAGACTAGTAAGCTATCAAACAAGTGCTTCTTCTGGTGGTTATCAAACTAATAGGGGTGAAGCACAACTTGCTGATGATTCTGATTATGCAAAAACTAGAAGTGTATATGAAGAAAATCAGCAGAGTCCTCCACCATCTATTGCCGATGATCGAGAAGTAAAATCAAAGGGTGGAGCACTACCAAAAGGCTTTGGGGCAAAAACTGAATCTGATAAACCAAAAACAAAGGGAACCCTACCAAAAGGCTTTTAATATTTCAACTTTGCAAAATTTCTAATATTGATTTTTAAATTCTTGTGATGCAATTACAAATAACATAGAATGTGTGTGTGCTGGGAGTAACCCTCCTTCTGTTTTCACGATATTTCGCTTTGCAGCCTACCTGAACTCAGTACAGGATCTTATAGTTCTGTTTGGCTTTGCTCCACATGGGTCGGCATTTTTCATTCTTTCTCTGGAAATCTCAGGTTTTGCCATCATAGTGCGCCAGGTTAGATTATTTTCTGCTCCGTTGCCAATCATCTCTGATTATCCATCTCCGGATCATATTTCCTGTATGGAGGGAGGAGTTTCCTCTGCCGTAGCAGCGTGTCGTGCTCCAGCTCACACAAATTATGCTCGTTTTTATTTTATTTGAAGATTGCCTTTTTGTTTTTTCCATCCACTTACCAGATTGAATAATTGTCTGACTGCTAATTTTGGATGATATGTTGCTAGTTTTAGCATGTTTGCCAGCCCAAAATCTGCTTTAATAAAATCCAAAAATTCCTCCGGTCTTAATTCTTTAATTATGTCCAACTCCCTATCCCATTCCTCATCTGATAGTTTGATCCATCTATCTTGAACTTTTCCTGCTGACTTGATTTTAGATTGTATTTCACTTCTCCAATTTTCTTCATAAGGATACAGTGATGCTTCATCAGTGCATCCTGCTTTTATTGCATGTGATGCTATCTTTCCTGCAACTCTTCCAAATCTTATTGCGTATCTAATTCCTTCTAATACAAGTGGATTAGCTTGACCGGCAGAATCTCCCACGAGAATTAAATTGTTGTACACTGTCTTTCTAGATAATCCATCATTTGGAATTAATCCATAATGAAATTCAATAGGTGTAATTTTTCCTAGCTTGCTAATTGGGCCCATCTTTGAATCCATCAATTCTTTTAATCTCTCAGTGGGGTCTATCTTGGATTCTGGTTTTCCAATACCCACTCCTATTCTCACAATATTTTTTCCTACTGGAAAAATCCACGCATATCCTGCTGGGGAATATTTTTGACCTACCATTAGCCACCATGTTTCTTGATCTACATTTTCAGCTTTTACTTCATATTCTGCGCCGACCCCAAATCTTTCCCACTGAGTTACAAACCCCATGGCTTTTGAAATCGTTGAAGGAAATCCACTAGCGTCAATAACAACTTTGGCGTGAAATATAATTTCACCCTCTTTGTTTGTCCCGCTTACTCCAACAATATCGCCCACATCGTTTTTTATCACATTATTGATGTTAGTTTTAAGGAAAATATCTGCACCTTCTTTTCTTGCCTGCTCTGCCAGCCAGCGATATGTTTTTCTTACATCTAAAACTGCAGCATGGGGAACTGTATCGCTAATTGTTACTTCATTATTTGGTGAACAAAACGAATAATTTCTAATAGGATTGTAGCAGTCATCTGGGATTCCAAATTCTTTTATGTTTTGCATCCATGTTACTCCGCTAGTTCTAACTGTTTGTGCAATTACCTCTTCTCTTTCTACAAGTGCAACTTTAATTCCATTTTTTGATGCCTCATACGCTGCTGAAGAACCTGCAGGTCCTCCTCCTACAACTATTAAATCATAATAATGTTCTATTGCCAACTCTTTTACTTCTTTAATCCTATGATATAATTTTGAGCTATTGTTTTATCTGGATTCTGTGATTATTTTTTTAGAATTGGAGTTCCTGTAACGTCATTTTCTCTTTCAGAATCAAATGTACTCATATGTGCTGGATCTCTATGCATAAAGCTATGTGTCTCCCCACTCTTTTTTCTGCAAAATTTTTTATGAATTGTTTCTTGAATCTTTAGTGTATCTTCATTTTCATGAAATAGGCGTTTTCCACAATCTGGACACGTTAATTCGAGCATGGTTTTGCTGGGTATCAAATCTATTTAGATGTTTCAGAACTAATCATTGATTTTTTCTGATTTTTTAATCCGAAACTTTAGATGTTTAATTTATCTATGTGTGTTTGATGACCGAATTTGATGTTACTTCTTTTTTAATGTGGTCTGTAATAACTGCAATAATTATGAGTGTGACTGGCTTGATCTACACCACCTTTACACGTAAAAGAAAGAATTAGTTTATTTCATCTTGAAATTGGACATGTAGTTTTACTATTGCATTAAATTTTAGTGAAAATTCACATGCACTTTTATCTTGATAATTACATCTTGATTCTAAGCTATTTTTTTAAAATATTGTCTTGACCAACTATCCTTCGGACGCTGTTTTTCCACCATCTACATTAAGAACGATGCCTGTAATCCAGTTTGCTTCATCTGATGCTAAAAATAATGTTGCATTTGCAACATCTACTGGCTCGCCAATTCTTGCTAGCGGTAATCTTTCTTCGAGAACTTTTCTTGCTTGTGGATCATCAAGATATGGCTTGATCATACCTGAATTAATTATTCCTGGGTTTACACAATTGCATCTGATGTTTTTTCTTGCATATTCTACTGCTATTGATTTTGTGAACATGCTTATTGCTGCCTTTGTTGCAGAGTATGCTGCAAGGTGAACTCTTGGGATTGCTCTTTCACTTGAGATTGAACCGATGTTGATAATTACACCTTTTTTTGCGTCAGACATTTTGTTTAACACTGCTTTTGTCATATGAAAAACTCCAAACAAATTAACATCGATTAATTTCTTAATTTCAGAATCTGCCATTTCATGAAAATGAATAGGATCATTGATTGCTCCGGCATTATTAACTAAAATATCGATTTTACCATACGTGTTCATTATCTGATTAACTGTATGGATCACTTGAGATTCGTCAGTCAAATTACACGACATTGAGGCCGTGGATTCATTGTTGCCAATCTCATTTCTGGCTTTTTCTAACCCTTCTAGATTTCTTGCAATCAGGATAACTTTGGCGCCTTCTTCTGCGAACCGTTTTGCTACACCCTTACCAATGTCGCTTGACGCGCCTGTAACTATTGCAATCTTGTCTTTTAACCGCATATCCCAATTTCACTGGTGTAGTTTATAGAATTTTTGGTATATTTCAGTCATAATTTTTATTTTTTTGTTATGATTCGTTTATTTTCTTGATGTATGCCAAAATTCCCGTGTAATCCATCTTGCCAAAACCACTTTTGATTGCTTCACTGTATATTTCATCAGCTTTTTCTATCATTGGTAGTTTGACTCCAAATGCTTTTGCAGTATCTATAATGGTGCTGATGTCTTTTCTCAAATTTGCAAGGGTGAATGTGGGGTCAAATTTCCCCTGTATCATTTTATATGCTTTATTTTCACTCATCCCAGTTTTAAAATAAGTTGAATTCAAAATATCGAGAAATATTTTTGGTTCTACATTTGCGCTTCGCATTAAAGTAATTCCCTCAGATAATGCAAGTGCAAGCATTGTGATTTGAAGATTCATTGAAAGTTTAACCAAATGAGCTGTACCATTTCCTTCCAGGAAAAATATTTTGCTGGCTATTTTCTCAAAGACATCTTTGAATTTGTCAAATGTTTCTTTATCTCCTGATGCAATTAGCACCAATTCTCCAACAATTGCTAAATTTGGACCTCCCATAACTGGTGTATCTAGTTTAATTATTTTATGTTCTAGAAAATTTTTTGTAATGTTTTTTGATTCTAGTGGATTTATCGTACTCATATCTGCAACTGTTAATCCTTCATGTTTTCCTTCAAGAATCCCACTATTTCCAAAAGAAATTTCTTTTACTGCTTCTGCATCTTTTACAATTATGATTATTAATTCTGAATTCTCAGCTACTTCTTTTGGAGAACTTACCACTTTGGCACCTTTATTTTGCAATTCACTAGTTTTTTCTTTTGTTCTATTGTATACTGTTAAATCAAAATTTGATTCCAATAAATGTAAACCAACTGCGTTTCCAAGCATTCCTGTCCCAATTATTCCAATTTTTCTTACCAATTACTTTTACCTCTGATTGAATTTTTAATGACGTTCTTCATTTTTTATTTCCCACTGCCCATTGCCAAATCTTGATGTCTCAAACTCTATTTGTCCTATTGTTTTTTCATCTTTTCTGACTTTGGCATAATCAAATTTTTTGATTCGAATTATTTTCTCTTTTGGTTTGTATCCTCCCTCAATCACTTTTATCTTGAATTTTTTACTTGCCTTATTGATCATTTTTCTGGCAATTTGTACGTCTCCAATCCATGAAAACATTTCAAAATCTCCAAAGTTTTTTGTAGATAATACATATCCATACAATCTTGCCTCTAATTTAGATCCGCGGGTCTTAGATTGTTCATTTAACCACGTAATTACTTTTTTACCATATCCTTTCTCCACGCCGAATGTCTCTGAATCCCCCATCTATGAAAAATGATTATCTCAAACTATAATAATGATTTTCAATACTTGTTAAACTAAAATAATGACTTTACTTCAGAATCTCATGATTACAATTGATTGTAGAGAGGTGGCATCGATAAAAAGCGAATTGGTAGTATATGTATCAGATCAAGTGGCGGCAATACCAACTCTGAAGACCCATGAGTTTATGTTATCCTCATTAGATGATGCTGAATTCATCGATAAAAATATGGTTATAACTGCAATTAAAGAGTTTTTAGAATCAATTGGTGAGGGACGAAATTTTGCTGTAATATCTATGAATGATATGATCTCAATTAAATCTATTTCAGGGAAAGTTATAGAACGAAATTCTCCATCTTCATCTGAGATGTTTTCATGTCCTCATTGTGGATTTATAACTAGATATGAAGTGGAGCATCAAAATCATATGAAAATACACTATCTTTAATTTTATCGTTTTTTGACATCATGAATTTTTCTCTACTGAATTTCTGCTTCATTGTAAACTTACAAGATGAAATATTTTTTGTACACGGTAATTCTGAGCAGGATCTTTATAAGGTCATAATACTAAAAACGTCTGTGATAAAACTCGCTAAAAATAACGTCACCAAGGTTTACTGTACCTCATGTGATCTGGTGTTTGATTCTCGAAAAACATTTGAGAAACACCTTGTCAAGCATTCCTCAAATGCGTTAACTGAGACATGTCCTATAGACACTGCTATTATTAAACTCCTAAATATTCTTAAGAGAAAATCCTCACATAATTTGGAATAATCTTTTTAAATAATTTTTTAAATGAATGATCTATGACTAAAAAACGAATTCTCGGCATTGCTTTTATGGGTATTGTCTCTGTAATTGGTTCTCACTCCTCATACTCTGTCTTCAGACAAGTAATAGGCTCGGTAATTTAATATGAAAGAAATTTTAAAACTTGTGTTTTCAAATTACAAGTATGTTGTTTTAGCATCTGTACTTTTTTCATCAATGCTAATAATATTGCTAATTATTTCAGAGTATATTTTCTTGGATCCATATGTCATAGGTTACATCTCTCCGGGAACTGAACTTGGATTTGGACTAATTGTAATTCTTTCTGGATTATCTGCGCTAGTAATTCCACTGAATGTTTATAGAATTAATATTTTTAACAAATCCAAAAGAAAAATGAGTGCCGGGGTTTTTGGCTCATTTATTGGCACGATGGCTGGAGCTTGTAGTTGTGGCCCTATTGGGTTTGCCATCATTTCCACATTTGGAATTATTGGTGCTACGAATGTAATATTCGTCACTAGTTTAATGGATTTGATGCACTCAAGAACAATACTGATATTGCAAAAACCTGTAATTTTAATGAATCATAGTTTTGATTTACCATGTGTATTTTCATTATTCCTAGGCCTACATTTCATTTATTTTCTTTCTTTCTATGTTCAGGACAGTTGATCAGTCTCTATCTACAATTTGGACAGTTTAGATTTTATTAAAATTCAATGATGATTCCTTGATTTTAGTTTAAGATTTTATGCATGAGTTATCCGTGCTATTGTCGTAGAATCACGTCTTATTTAGAAGGTCGAATCTAAAATCTAAAGAATCTCGATAACAAAAATTTGCATCAAACATACACCTAAAGGGCAAATTTTTACGACCTCTGAAGGTATCTTGTAGTGAAATAAATAAAATTCATGTCAATCATGTACGTTCCAATTAGACCCGGACGAAGAAATACTGAATATGATGAGTTAGACGAGACTAAAGAATAGGCATTTATTTTATCTGTAAAAATGAATTTTCAGGAACATTTAGGCTCCAGAATTTTCCTGGGTTGATGATTTTTGCAATTATCTCTAATCCTGTAATTGTTTTAATGCTTGGTTTACTAAAATAAGAATTTGCATCAACTGCAAAAATGTTTTTGTTTCTTACTGCTCTCAACATACACCATACTTTGTCATCTTTCAATATTTTGTTGTATTCCAACAGTGTACGCTCTATATCAAAACCACATGGCATTAGGATGATCATGTCTGGGTCTGAATCTATGATCTCTTGAATATCTAGTCGTCTGGAATATTCTCCGGGCTTACTGATCAAATTTCTACCTCCAGCATTTTCTATTATTTCTGGCACCCAATGACCTGCTGTAAAAAACGGCTCTATCCATTCTATTGCAAGAACTTTTAGATTTGTTGCTATGACTTGTTTCTTCACATTTTTTATTCGGTTTTTAAGTTTCTCTATAATGATACTTGCCTCATTTTCTTTTTTCAGAATTTTTCCAACCTTGCTTACTGACTCTAAAATTTCTTGCAGATTATGTGGGTTCATTGTATAAACCACAGGTTTTTTTTGTAAAATTTGAACTGCTTTATTGACTTGATTGGTATTTGCTGCACATACCTCACATGTTTCTTGAGAGATAATGAGATCCGGATTTGCTTCTAAAAGATTCCGCGTGTTTAAAACAAAAACATCCCTTCCTTCTTTTATTAATTGACAAGTTTTATCATCTATTTCTTTACTAGATAGTTCTTCTGAATTAATTACGGAATTGATCACACATGGTTTTGTTTTTGCATCCTCTGGGTATTTGCATTCGTGTGTAACTCCATAAAGCATATCTTGTGCTCCCAGTTCATACAACAACTCTGTGGCACTGGGCAAAAAAGAGACTATTCTCTTTATTGGCATGGTTATTGTTTGACTTTGTTCTTTAAACATCCTGCGTTAGCTCATTGTCAATTTCTAAAATTAGGCAAGTTAATAGGAACATTTTAGGCATAAATTTCATTGTCATTTAATTCCCAGGATGTTCGACGATCAATTCTAGCAAAATGGTATGAGGATTTATCAAAATATGGAAACCTATTTTCATCTGATTCTATTAGTGGCTCAAGTCCTCCATCTGTGTTTGTAGGCTCTTATAACTATCCCAAAGTATTCGTCGGACCTTTGGTACCTCCAATTCATGGTGACACGAGTTTACTTGACAATCCTGAAAAATGGGCTGGTAAATCTCTTGAAGAAATTGTTAATTTTAGGTTAAATCTTGTTCGGGGGGTTCAAACAATTTCAATCGATCAAACGCATGGACGATATATAGAAAATTTACAAGAAATTACAATGTCATCCAAACCGACTGATTCTGATTTACAATTTACTAAAACTACCTCAGTAAATATTTCACTTGATGGAGAAAGTGCTCCCTTTGGCCCAATCGGAGAAATTAAATCTGCAAAGTTTTATGGCACTTCTGCAAAAAAATCAATTGAAAAAATTTTCTACGATAAAGATCTAAAAGCACAGGATGCTGTTCTGAATCTATATAACTCTGGTATTGAAGTTTCAAAAATTCAAAAATGTTTTAGCATTGGAATGCTAGGACAAAAAAGAAAACTCGTTCCAACAAAATGGAGTATCACTGCTACTGATGACATAATATCAACATCACTTGCTAGTGAAATCCTGAATTATACTTTGATTGATTCATGCAAATTTTTCTTTTACGAACATCTTGGGAATTTATTTTCTGTTGTTTTATTTCCTCATAGATGGATCTATGAGATGATTGAAGCCTGGTATTCAGACGGTATTTTGGGATTTGGTTCTGATTTTGAAGATGCACGTGGGATATCACATCCCCCTGCAATAGCTGGGGCATATTTTGCAGCTAAATTGGGAGTGACTGAATATCTTAAAAAAAATAAGATTCAGGCAGGCGTGATAATCTTAAGGGAAATCAGACCTGAATATGCAATACCTGTGGGTGTCTGGCAGGTTAGAGAAGGAATTCGCTCAGCAATGAACCAGATACCTATGATTGCTGAAAATTTTGATGATGCACTTACTCTGGCCTCTGAAAAAACGAGTATTAGCAAAACTGAATGGCTTTTAAAAGGAAATATTATGAAATTGATCCGTCAGAAAACACTGGCTGATTTTTTTTAATTTAAAATACGCAAAAATCCCTTATCGTGAAGTTTGTTTAAAAACAGTTATTTCGAATCATGACATCCATCTTTTGATGTAGTTTTACAATCAAAACTACTCATGAATACGCTCAGATGTACAAAATGCAGCAAAGTTATTTCAAAATCTGGCGAATATGCGATAGTTGTGTTTTTAGTCAAAGGCAAACTATCTGATCCATACTATGAACATCTTTGTTGCCCTGAGAAGTTTTCTTTGACTTGTTAATTGGATCTTGAGATATTTATTGACCGCTTTTTAGTTTATACTTAGTGCAAAATAGAAACTTGATGATTGGAATTGCAATTATTGCCAGCCCAATTCTTTTTGCACTTGTTGTATTTCCAGATAGCTTTAGTTTAAGTTGGAATCAAGGAAGGGGCGGGTTTCTTTTTGCACTGGTCTTCATAGTCGCTGAATTATTTGGTTTAAGAATCCTTATTTCTAAAAAAAATCTGTTATATGTAATTCCTCTAGCAATAATTGTAATTATTTATCTTGTTAGCTTGGAATATGGTCTGAGGGATTATTTGATTGAATCTGCTAAACAATACAACGTACAACTCGTCTATTCTTGGACGTGGATGTGGGATTTTATTATTATGGGGATTTTTGTAATTGTTGCACTCAGCATATATTTTGGCAAACGCTGGATAAGAATTGCACCTGCAGGTCCAATCTTTCTTGCAGGAAGTGCAATTATTCTTTCATTAGATGCCTTTTTTCCGTATGATACACTTGGTCCTTTACAATACGTTGTACCTTATTTGGTGCAAACAAATGTGTGGTTAATCACCGTGTTAGATCTTGGAACTGCAACGGCACGCGACAACATAATGTTTCTAAAAGGTGATTTTGGACCAATGGTACTTCAGGTTTTTTGGCCCTCTGCTGGTGTGCACAGCATAATTATCTATTCTTTGGTTATGGGTGCATTTCTGCTAAAAATGAATATTCATAGAAAAAGAAAATCAATTTACTTTACATTGGGAATTGTAGGTACAATTATTGTTAACATGATTAGGATATTCTCACTGTCTTGGTATGCTCTTAAGGTAACGACTGATGCCAAGCAATGGGAAGAATTTCATTCTGTTGCAGGTGAAATAATGTTTTTACCCTGGCTGTTTGTATTTCTCTTAATAGTGATACTAATAGAATCAAAGAGACTTAAAAAATTGGAGTCTGAAGGGAAATCGCCTGCTAAAAATACCTAGTAATATCGCTTTGACCACGAATTTCTGAAAGTTCTGAAACTTTAACGCCAAATCTTCTGATTGGATTTTTTTGATCTTCGAGTGCATCCTTTAGTAATTGCTCTGCATTTTTTTGTAATTCTTCGAGGCTTACTGTGTGATTTTTTAGAGTTCTTGATTTTGTTTTGTTTGTTAAATCTGATTGGATAAATTGAATTCCTACTGATTTGAACATTTTGTTATTTTTCTGAAGCACCTCGTGTAATTCCTTACATAATTGCACAAGATTTTCTGCCAGAAACTCAAAATCTTTTGAATCCTTTTTCAAAGTGATGATTTTACTATATTGAATACTAGATTCTCTTTCTTTTACAGGCTCATTATCTATTCCTCGTACTGCATTAAATATGTAGGTTCCATTTTTTCTTCCAAATTCTTTATTCAATGTAAACACATCTAATTTTTTGAGATCTTTAATTGTTTCAAAATTCATTTGCATTAAACGTTCTTCTGTTTTCTTTCCGATTCCTGGTATTGTTCTAATCTTCAACCGTTCTAAAAATTCTTCTAATTTTTCAGGTGATATTATTGTTAATCCATCAGGTTTTTTAAAATCTGATGCAATTTTTGCAATTAATTTATTTGGTGATACTCCTATGGAGCAACTAAGTTTCAATTCATCTCTTATGGAATTTTTAATTTGTTGCGCCAAATGACTCGCTCTGTTAAAATCCCCACGTACTCTATCTGTGACATCCAGGTATGCTTCATCCTTGCCCACATATTCAAAAACGTCAGCATTTTTTTTTATAATGTTCATGGCTCTCTCAGATATTTCTAAATAATAATCAAAATCTACCGGGAGAAAAACAGAATTTGTTATTTCTTCTAGTCTTTTCTTTGCAAAACTAATTGGCATTCCAGATTTCACTCCAAATTTTCTGGCTATGTAATTTGCTGTTGCAATTGCTCCACTATCTCCACCTCTGTTTGAAAAAACACAAACACACACTGGTCTTGATTTCAATTCCGGAGTACGTATCTCTTCACATTGAGCAAAGAAATAGTCGAAATCTATGTGAAAAATTACTCTATCTCCCAATATCTTGAATCCCTCATCTGATTATTACTATATTATGTATTCATCTAAATATTGACTACCTTCAATAGTTTCTATGGATTATCCTATATCTGCCGATGATAATGGTATTAACATAAAGCCTGAATTGATGGAAAAAGAAAAGATCTATCATTACGAGTTTAAGGGTAAAGTTCTTTTGCTGTTCAAGGATTCACAAGATTTTCTAAATTGCTATGAAATTGAAGAAGAAGATCTAGTAAATCTCCTAAAGAACAGTAAAAATAATGAGGAAGTTGAAAAAATCTTGGAAGACTACATTCAACTCAAAAACCTCAAAAATTAAATAAAAGCCAAAGAAGCTTTTCTTGTTAAAGGAATAATAAATTGAGTGACACTAAAAAAACAAAAGATGCAGAAGATATTTTGTCAGAATTTCATGATTCCCATGTGATTTCAGAACCACAATTACCTTCACCTGAATCAGAACCACAATTACCTTCACCTGAATCAGAACCACAATTACCTTCACCTGAATCACTGAAGAACGTGATGTAATTTTTGTTGGCACTAAACCTATAATGACATATGTTTCAGCTACATTGACGCAACTTTCAACAAGACACATTGTCACAATCAAGGCAAGAGGTAAACGAATTACGCAGGCAGTAGATGTATCTCAAATGATTGTTAAACGAATGAATACTGTTGGGTATGTTATAGATGACGTCCGAATTTCATCTGATTCTCTTACATCACAAGATGGTAAACTACGTAATGTATCTACAATAGAAATTGACATTACAAAGAACTAAAACAATCAGAAGTTTAATTTTAATTTGTGTAGGTGTTTCTTGCATAGGTATAATTTTTGGATTTACTGGGAATTCTTGTGTAATACAACACATAGCAATCATGAATGATTTAAAAATATATGAAGAGACACTTAATCCAGAATTTTGTGATGATATGGTTGAAAAAATCAATTTGTTTAATGATGATTGTCAACCTCAAGTTGAAATTTTAGATTGTGGTTAAATTACATCCAATACAAATAACATTCCAAAATATATTAATGCAAAACTTAATCCGATCATTAAAAATTTATAGTTTCTATTTGAAAGAAATTTTAAACTTTTAGAAGAAAAGAACGCAACTAAACCTAACCATACAAAATCCATCCATATATGAAATAAGAAAACAACTAATATTCCTGCAAATGCCCATATTATTACTGCATCTGAGATTAATTTGAATCCGATACTTAACCACCAAATGATGAAAAATGGATTTAACACGCTGAGCGTAATTCCTGAAATAATTGCACCATGTTTTATATTTAAAAATTTTAGTTCTTTCATTTGTAATGTTGTTTTAATTTGAATCGCCGCAAATACGAAAAGTATGGTTGCTCCAGTGATTGTTAAGGCTGTTCTAAATTCGGGAAAGTCTTTCAACGAAAACACTCCGATCCCTAATAATATTATCAAAGGCAGTTCAACAATTGTATGGCCTATTGCAATTTTTATTCCAGATTTTATTCCACCATGAAAGCCATATGATAAATTTGCAGCAAATAATGGGCCTGGAGCCATAACTCCTGATGCTGAAATAAGAATAACTGTTACCCCAAATTCAATTATTTGATTCATTAATCTTCCATTTTTATTGACATGAAAGTTGACAAAAAATCTATTGTTCTCATTTTTTTCGGCATAAAGATTCTAAAAGAATAGGGTATCAAAATACTAAATTGACTAAATCATATCTAAAACCCATTCTTTGAAAGACATTTTCTTTTCTGCACAAATTACATTATTTAACTCGAATCCATCCACGATTCTCAAGAATTTTCCCTGTAGAAGGCGTTACACATACGGGGTTTTCTAGATTTTTGAAAATCAAGTCAAATCCGTCTCTGCAAGAAACTTTATCCACAGATATTCCAAGCCAAATCTGGATTCGTGGTGGAGGCTTTGTTTTCATTATTGGATTTTGATAATAGTCATTAAGTAAAACAGATTTACAGTTGGGGCATGATGATGCAAATTTGTTATCCATCATAACAATATAATATTGTCTGGGTCCATTCAAATTCATTGGTTCGTTAGACCATTTTTGTCTAACGTTAAAGCAAACAGACAGAGTTTTGGTTTGATTAATCCTTAAACCCTGATTGAGTAAGACACATTCAGATAATTCTGAAGGTAATGAAATGTCTTGGAATCTAAGTTTAAAATCTTCAATATATTGAGGATAATAATTATCCACAATATTGCTTCGATTGGTTTGTATTGCTTCCTTAAATTCACGGTGATTTTCAATAACGTCTATCTGAAACATGTTTTTATATATTGAAAAATTTTCTAGCCCGTTATTGGTTACATTGAATTTCACTTTTAAAATATCTGAATAATCTCTTGGTTCATTAATCCATTTGGGGATAAAAAATTTTTCAACATTTAACACAGTAAAGTTTAATTGTTTCAGATCATGGTATTGTCTCAAACTCCCACCTGGTCTATACTCCTCATATGCAAATTCATAATCAAGTCCAGAAGCTTGATTAATTGTAATTGATGTTACTAGAATTACAAAAATTAATCTCATGTCTTAGCTTCTTTCTGCAATGACAACAAATGGTATTCATAGAATTACTAGATAAATTTTTATTTTAATTGATGTGTTGATGTGAAATTGATTGTAGGTTCTTTTTGTGGCTCTGAAATCAATTTTTGATTTAAAATAAAAATTAACCCCCAATTATGTAGAAACGATACTAATTTTATTATCTATACATTGAATCTTTTAAGAGTTGTGATTCTTCTTCAGTTTTTTTCATTGATTGTTCTGCTTTTTCTGCTTCTCTTTGCAATAACGGTATGTCGCAAGATGTTCCTGGAATTAATTGCGACATGACCATACACAATTCTGCACCTGATCTAAAATCTGGACCCGTACCAGATGACTGAAAAAGAATCACAATTACATCTTGGTCTGTTATACTTCCCTCATTTAATAAAACTCCGGGAATTCCTGGAATTGTTCCTTGTTCAATACCTTTTAATCCTGCTTTTTTTATTTTTGCTCTAGCAGAATCTGTATTTCCTACGGCGACCATCCCCTCAATTCCTTCTTGATCCTTTATTGCAACACTGCTTATGATTAGTTCTATCTTCTGTTTTTTTGCCCATTTGAGCATTGTCTTTGCAGCAATTCTATGTAATGATTCGTGAAGAGTAAGATATGATAAAAAAACTGAAACTTTGAGATCATCATTTACAAAAATTCGTGTTGGAAAATTTGGTTTTCCTTCTTTGATCAAACTAATTGGAGGAAAACTATCTGAATCGACTACTCCTGCTAAAGTAAATTGTGATGTTTGTATCATTGATTCTGTTGCAATTGCACTGCTAAAGCCTACTGAAGGAAATCCATCTATGAGGTAACCTCCTTCCAAACTAATTGGTCTTAATTCTTTAATTCTTATTCTAGAATACAATGAATTGCTTTGAATTCTATTGAATAATAGTTTTTATCTGTTGATTATTTCCTTAGTTTCAATAGAAGTAATACATACATGAATGTAAAATTGTTGTCTCTTCTGCATGAAGTGTGGCTTATCTGGCTTGCTGTGCGACTTTTTTACATGAAATTGTTTCCATCACTAACGCACCACTTAAATTTCCATCAAATTCCTGAGATGTCTTAATATAAAATGCATAATTTAACTCTCTCCGTATTGATTCCACCATAAAGTATGGTGTTTTGAAATCTAACCTCCTATCATTGACGAACCTGATTTTTCAGCTTTGAAACCTAATCCTGATAATCAATCTGCATCCGCTATTAGATTTAATTTAAAATCACAATGTTTTTGAATACATAACCATATCCGACTTCTTACGGCATCTTCAATGATTCCAGGTACTACATCTATTTCATTTTTGTACACCCCATAAAGAAAAGATTTTTCCACTAAATGCTTTCCAGCCATCTTGTAAATTCCTGAAGTGGACATTTCTCTTACACTATTTTTGTATTTTTCCTATAAGAATGACTGCGTTTTTTCTTCAATCAGAGGACAGTAATTTTCTATTGGAACTAGAATATTCCTCATCTGTGGTGTGTTGTTCTGATAATTGTTCATCATCCATTGTAAATGATCCTTCATTGTAATTTGAAAAATGTTTCATAATATTATAATTCAAAGCTCCACATGTTGTAATTGTAACATCAAACCAATTATTTTTTATCATGACTTTGATAATTTCAGGTAATCCTGTAGATAGAACCTCTCCTACAAATGAAATGAATCTATGACATTTTTTGTCTGAAATCACTGTTGTTAAAATATCGAGGCCATCTACAAGATTTACTGATTCAAATTCTACTGACTATGAAATTCACACAATTTTTTTTATCGATGTGTTTGAATCTATTTCAATATCTTTTACAGAACGCCTTGACTCTATACTGTTATGATTTCTTGCTGACAAGTATAAAATTCTGCCTTAGTTTAAACAGTAACTCCTAATCATTTTTTAAGAAAACTTTAAACCGGCCTAATCTCACTAATTTTTAAATGGTGACAAGAATCAAAGTAGGTCTGGTAGGCATAGGTAATTGTTTTGCCGGTCTAATTCAGGGAATAGAATACTATCGACAAAACCCCTCTCAAGAAGTCACTGGTATAATCCATGATAAATTAGCTGGCTATGGAATTCATGATATTGATTTTGTATGTGGTTTTGACGTAGGTGAAAATAAGGTAGGCAAACTTCTCAATGACGCAATTTATGAATTTCCTAACATGGTTAACTGGGTTCCAAAAGATTCTATGCCAAAAAGCAATGCCAAAGTTTACGAAAGTCCTGCACTTGACGGGGTGGGATTATGGGTGGAAAACAGAATAAAACCACTACAAAGTACAAAAACTGACAAGCAACTAGCAGAAGAAATTAAGCAAATCATGAAAGATCATGGTGTGGAGATAATTGTCTCCTATCTGCCTGTTGGCTCTGATATGGTAACTGCTTTTTGGGCTCAAATTTGCTTAGATACGCACACTGCTTTTGTAAATTGCATTCCTTCGTTTATTGCGTCAGATGAAGCATGGGCCAAAAAGTTTTCAGAAAAAAATGTTCCCGTGATTGGCGATGATATCAAAGGCCAGGTGGGAGCTACTATCGTCCACAGAACATTAGCCAAATTATGCAGTGACCGTGGGACTAAAATTGAAAAAACTTATCAAATCAACGTTGGGGGAAATACTGATTTTCTAAATATGAAAGAACAAGATAGGCTGGCTTCTAAACGCATTTCTAAAACTGAAAGCGTACAAAGTCAACTTGCTGAACGATTAGCCGATGATCAGATATATGTTGGCCCCTCTGACTTTATCCCATTCCTAGGGAACACCAAACTCATGTTTATGCGAATTGAAGGCAGACAGTGGGCAAACATTCCTTACAATATGGAAGTTCGTTTAGAAGTTGACGATAAGGCAAACTCTGCAGGAATTGTTGTCGATGCTATACGATTGGCAAAAATTGCCCTTGATAGAGGCATCGGTGGTCCGATAATACCTGCTAGCGCATATCTGATGAAACATCCTATTAAACAAATGTCCGACGTTCAAGCAAAAGTAGACTGCGAAAAATTTGTTGAAGGCAAATAATCCCAATATCTCAAGAATTTAACATTCTTGTTTTGTTATTATTTTATCTCATTTGAAAATTCATTACTTGGGCTCAAATTATATTTAAATATTGTATTTTGTGACAGGTTCAATTTTAATTTCATGAAAATCACCATTACAAAAAAAATGATAGTATAACAAGAAAAATTAATCAATTATGTCAACTAAACTTGTTAACTATCGATTATCCTATCGTCGACGAAATTATTTACGTTGGTTCATATTAAAAAAGTAGAGATATTTGGCTTCAAGTCGTTTGGATTTAAGAATACCATTGTTCTGTTTGAACCTGGCCTAGTTTCTATCTCTGGTCCTAACGGTTCTGGGAAGAGTAACATACTTGACGCAATAATTTTTGCGCTAGGTGAAAATAAACCAAGAATGATGAGAGTCGCTAACCTTAGATCCCTAATACATGATATAGAAGGCAATAGACATGGACCTAAAATGGCTAGGTCTAGTGTTCATTTTGATAATTTTGATAGAAAGATTCCAATTGATTCTGATGTTGTGGAAATTACACGGGAAATGGACGATAAAGGTGAGAATACATACTATCTAAATAAAAAACCCACAAATCGAAGTCAAATTTTAGATCTTCTTGATGTTGCCAATGCTGGATTAGGTGAATTAAATGTAGTACAGCAAGGAACTGTTACCAGAATATCTGAATATAGTTCTGAAGAAAAACGAAATCTTCTTGAGGATTTAATTGGTTTATCCTACTTTGATGAGAAAAAAACTGAGGCACTCAAAGAACTAGATGATGCTGATAGGAGATTGGAGATTGCTCTTGCAAAGATGGGTGAAATTAAAAAAAGGATTGATGAGCTTGAAGAGGAGAGAAATCAAAAACTACGCCATGATATTCTTGAACGAGAGCTAAATAGATACAAAGCAATTGCTACATCTAACAAACTAAGGGCAATCACAAGTCAGAAATCTTCAAAGGAGGAAACATTTGACAAAACTTCTTCTGAAATCAAAAAATTTACTGATGAACGAATCCTGATTAGAAATGAAATCAACGCACTTGAAAGTGAAAAATCAAAATTGATGACTACTGCTAATGATTATAGTCAGGCCAAGGCTACTATTGATTCTGAACTAAGCTCTGCAATGGAACAATATGAGATAGACAATAGTGCAATCGTTGCATCTTCTAAAAGAATACATCAAATTGATTTTAGAATTCCTGAAATTAAAAATGAACTTGAAACAACTGATCTAGCTAGATGTGAAATTGAATCTCGTATTTTACAAATTGCAGAATCAATTAATGAAACCAATATAAAAAAGGACAAAATTAAAGACGATTTGGAGATACTTGATTCTGAAAGAAATATAATTTTAACAGAACAATCAGTAGCAGCATCTAGAAAATCTGAAATTGATAATAAAATAAAATTACTTTCTGATCAA
>JAERMO010000051.1 GCA_016844465.1 Nitrosarchaeum sp.
ACCTGCGTGATTCATTAAAAGGAAAAGATCTTGGTACTCTTGGTGATATTAACACATTTACAAAAACATTTTTTTGGTTTTTTACAGACATCGTTGCTGGATCAAATCCAACAATCCCCACCAAGGAACAAGCAAGAAAAGTTGTTGTCTTAAATGAGTTAATTGAAAGAACCGAGACTTTTCAACATCGTGATCCAAACTCTACAGTAATTTTACCAACAGGTGATGGCATGGCAATAGGTTTCTCTGATAGCCCCGAGTATCCTTTGCGCCTAGCCGTTCAACTACACAAAACACTTTCCGAATACAAAAAGACAAAAAAAGACAAAGAAAAAGTTTTACTGAGAATTGGAATTGATATTGGTCCTGTGTATGTACTCAAGGATCTCAATGGTCAAGACAATGTGTGGGGGCCTGGAATTATTCTAACAAGGCGTGTAATGGATTTGGCAGGTCCACAGAATATTTTTTGCTCTTCTAGATTTGCAGAAGATGTAAGGGTGCTATCTCCCGAATACAAAGAAATCATACATCCAATTGGCGATTATTCAATAAAACACGGGGAGCAACTAAACATATTCAATATCTATGGCGAAAATTTTGGCAACAAGCTAGCGCCAAGAACTAAAAAGATTACCCAAAAATCAGAAACATTTGAGGGTGCTATGAAAACAAAGACTGCATTTTTGTTTAATGCCATTGATATCAAACTTGATGTAATAGAGCCAAAATCAATGCTTACTCACCATGTATGGAACTGGAATTTAATTAATGTCTCAGATTCTCCAAGAGATGAAATATTTTACTATCTGGATGGTGATTCACCAAAAGATTTTGCAGACATGAATGTTCGAGTTTATGATGAGGATGGCATCACCGCAGAAATTCTCAGCCTTTCGGAAAACAAACCAACTCACAAAGAATTCAGTGTACGCCTAAAGCATCCAATCAAGCCAAAACAAAGAAACAGATTTGTAACAATAGAGTATGACTGGGAAGAGCCAGACCGTACATTTTTCTACAAAGTGCCAACCGAATGCAAGCTCTTTACGTACAAATTTTTTATTCCAAAAGGAATTGAAATAAAAAATAGAGTCTTAAAAGTGGATACTGAGTTAGGTTACAAGTGGAACGCAGAGCCTCCTCCGATACTTAAATTTCTAAAAGAAGGAACCACAGTTACCTGGGAAGGCAAAAACTTGAAGGCATTTGACGCATACAAGTTTGATTGGTAGGTATTGATGATTTTCTAGCTAGATTGTCAACTCTGACTAAAATGAAACGCCTTCTTATTTACGACATGAAAACAACAGTAATGGCAAAACCAAATTAATTAGATTAAAAAATCTATGATTACTCTACCTTCACGACATAACCATTTGCATCAAGCAAATTGCCGCAAGTTTGACATTCCCACTTGGCGTCAGAATTTATTTGATCACTATGTGTAATTCTTGAAGTATTGCAGACTTTACAGCGCATTGACATTATTTCATTCCGATTAAGGTGCCGTTTCTTTTTTCCATACACTGCATGCAGGACAACGATTTGTTACTTTATCTCCTAATTTTTTCAGCATTACATTGCCACAATTCTCACATGCTCTTAAATCATTTAATGTGAGCATTTTATTTCATCATCCCTGCTAGTTTTTCTTTATTTTCCATGTTTACATTTTGCCTACGATGTATATATACCGGTATATTCAACTCTATAGAACTTATTAAAATATATAATTATAAAAAAAACATATAGATAATTTGTCACTTTATATGTCCATTTGAACAACATCAAGCATGTTAAAAAAAATGGCTGCAAAATTAAAGTTTGGATCTTTCAAGACCAAAATATCTGATGTTAATACATTAAAATTTCCTAAAAAAATAAATTCCGATCAAGGAAGAAAAATAGATGAAGTACAGTTGTAAATTTTGCGACTTTCATTGGGAAGGTACCGCCGGTACTTTTGATGCTGTTCGCATTCATGAAAAAACTCATGAAAAAAACCAAAATAATCTTGACGAGTGATTCTATGAAATTAATCAGGCACTAAAGTTGATTATAACATTACATGTAATTTCTACAACTAACGTCGAGAATATATCCTAGATGCGAGTATCTAATGATATGGTGCAGACAAAATCAAATGTGCAAAAAAATAAAAACAACAAAACAAAGCCTGCAAATCTTTTGAAAAAAGAATATTTAGAATCCTTTGAGGAATTAAAAAAATCTATTAAAGAAAGTCAGAAAACATAGAAAAAACATCATTTTTAATCAAGCAGTTTTTTGAAATACAAATAAGCACTTGGGCGAATATTCTAATTTCGTAACACTATATACTAGTTTAGGCCTAGTAATACATGAATCCAAAACAACCGCTTTCATCTGAAGATTTAAAAATAATATCTGATACGGATACAGAGAAAAATAAAATTGATTTGATAATAGAATATGGTGAAAAAAAAATCAAACAGATATCTAGAAGAATTTCAGAAAACGATGTAAAATTAGAATCAATGGAATCCCATTCCGATTACGAATACAATGATTTGCTTAGAGAATACACTGAAGCAGAGAAGGAACATAAGATGGATTTGAAACTTTTTGTTGATCTACTTGACAAATATAAATTCATGATCCGATAATTTATAATCTTTCATATTTGCTCGTATTGTAATTTTCAAATATTTTTAGGATTTTATGAATTTGAAATATTTTATCAACCACTGTTTATTGACTTGTACCAACTGTAAAAAATTCGACCCTTACGCATGTTCACAATTTATGATTTATATATAAATTTTTTATTTTATGGTTTTTGTTTGATATCTCTACAAAAACTAAACAAAAACAAAATTTTTAAGAAATTTTGATGTGAAATATTACTTTCACATTTATTTCCGAATTCCAAAAATGTTTTTCTATTAGTTTTACCTAGGGAAATGGTGGTTAATCCAAATTCCTGGTATATTGCAATGCATCTGGATCGATTAAACGATGAATTACTTTCTGGAACATATGGAAAACAAGAGGAAGAAAAATCACCAAAAAAGAAACACCAAACAAAAAACAAGAATGAAAATATAACTGACTAGGCCTTTTCCTACATGTACAAACAACTATCTCTTGAATTTATCTAAATATTTACGAAGAGTCTGCACCTGTGCGGATTCTTGGATCAAAATACCCATAAAGCAAATCTGCTACAAATATGCTAATTAGAAAAAACACTGTCAACATGTATGTGGCTCCAATAATTACTGGTAAATCCATTACTGAAATTGCTTCAAAATAAAGTCTGCCAATACCTGGCCAGTCAAACACAGCTTCGGTAATGATTGCTCCTCCGAGTGAACCTGAAAGACTCAATGCTAGAATGGTGACAATCGGTGGGGCGGCATTTTTTAAGGCATGCGTGTAAATTATTTTTCTCTTACTAATTCCAATGATTCTTTTTGCCACAATAAAATCTTCTTGCATTACTCCAACCATAAAATTTCTGACCAAATATGCCCATGATCCAAAACCTATGATTACAATTGTGATCAATGGTAATGTCATATGATATAGCAAGGATACAATATAATTTGGATCTGATGATGGAATTAAGGGTGTTGCTCTTGCAGGAAAAATTTGATAGACAAACGCAAATACAAATATCATCAATATTCCTATCCACCAAACCGGAAAACTAGAGCTGATTATTGCAAAACTAGACGTTATTCTGTCAATTTTTGATCCAACTTTGCTTCCAGCTAGTGCTCCTAGAAATATACCTATTACAGATATTATTATTGTCGCAGTTGTAAATAACAAGATTGTTTTTGGCAATTTTTCTAAAATTATTTCTTTGACATCTGATGAACCTGAATCGCTGATTAGAAATGTCGCATGTCCAAAATCTAGAAATAATATCTTGTACATCGTCAAACCAATTCTTTGAGGAGAGTACCAAGGCTCATCCAATCCCAAAATTTTGGTCCTTTGGTCAATTTGAGTTTGAATGAATATTTGACGCTCCCCCGCAGATGAAAAATGCATGTCTGGATTCGCATTAATTTCAGTAGTTATATCGATGGCAACTCCTTTTTTTAATATTGCATCCATATTTGATCCTACCATCAAAATGGTCAGGAGTAATGTAATCATTAAAACTCCAAACAAAGTAATTACCCTGGTGGCAAGATATCGCTTTAAGGTCAATACACACGAATGGGAAAATCAGTTTATAATATTTTCAGCACTAACTATATCGAGTATTTAGAGGCAGAATAGATCTGTCCCTTTTAACAAATTAAATTCGTACAGAATGCTATAGGCTAAACACAATTCTAATTTACTGTTACAGTATTTACTACTCATGGTCAAAAACACGTCATTTGATCCTGACGGTCTTGTATTGACAAAAAAGGAACTTCTTGAATTTTGCGACAGAGTAATAGAAAAATGGAACAAGACTCCGGGTAAAAATACTAACAATATTTTAGCAATGACGGCGGTTAAAGCAAGCATAGTCTGGACCGATGATGAATCACTCAAAGCCATATGGAGTGAAATTATAAGCTGGGTTTTTGAATTACTTTATGAAAATGCACTTTCTAAGGGTAAACATGATGATGTTGATTGGTCTAGTGTTATGAAAAAATTAAAGAATAAAAAATAACCTGGCAGTGAGATATGAGTGCAAATACCATACGAAAGGCAAAAAAACTAGTTGAAAGCGGAGGGGTTGTTAAGGTTGACGATGATCTTTATCAGATAAAATCTTCATCTGATCCAGAGAAATCCTATTTTGTAACCTCCGATACTTGTGAATGTCCAGGGTTCAAAAATTTCTACAAATTCCATCACGGAACTGGATTGAAAGCAAACTGTTCTCATTTAGAAGCTATACGAATTTTCAAAAAGGAAACCTGAATTCTATTTTAGCTGATTTGTGCCTCATTTGCTGAAATTTTTAGATTGGCGTGATCTTTAAAAATAATCCATAATGTAACTTTGATTCAATTATTTTTGTTCAAAAATCCCAGTTTTATCTCTAGAGTAAAAAATTTGCTGTCATACACAGCATATGGATTTTTTAAAATCTTCTGAGTTCCTTTCAAAATTACATTCTTTGCAAACCTGCCAACTTCTTTTTTTCAATATTGAGAAAGATGCTTCATAGCTAATCGAATACATCTTGCCCCCACAGGAAGGACACTGCAATGGTATGTCGATTTTCATTAATCACGATTATACTTTTTTAATTATAAGGCGCGCGTAGAACTGATAAATCGTTCATTTTAGTTTTTGAAATTAGTTATACAAATTATTTTAAAATTTTATTGTTTACCAAAAGTATGATTCCTCAATAATCTATAAATATTATAATTCTACTCAAAATCAGTGCAACTATATATTTTAGGCATATTGCTCTTCTCTCTTGTTTCTTCATTACTGTTATCTGATGTCTATGCCGAATCTGAAATAGATTGTCCTAACTGCATTCAAATTTCTTCATATGATGTTGAACTTTACAAACAACTTTTCCCACTAATTGTCTGGACTGACTCACAAATTTATGATCATAATTCTATAATCCAGGTAAATGGATACTTGCGACCTCAAAATAGTGTTTCACCAATCATGGCAGTGGTGACTAATCCAATCGGTAATGTTGTAACTGTCGAACAATTTTCACCTGACATTGACGGTAACTTTTCTTTAAAATTAAACACCCAAAGCCAACTCTGGAAACAAGACGGTGATTATATTCTTAAAGTTCAAAGTGGTTCTGACACTCAACTATTCAAAACAAAATTTACTCTAGTTTCATCCATTATTGACAATGCCGATAAATGCAATGCCTCTAATGAAATTTCTATTCTGGCAAATAATGGGCGTATCTACTGCATTCCTTTTAAAATTACAAAAGGTACAGTGACTAGCGCAGAAGGCAAATTAAATTTAGACACAAAAACAATCACACTTGAAATCAATGGACATGATATAGATTCAATCATATTTGATATTCCGAGATATATTTTAGATTCAAAATCTACCGCGGGTAATGACTCTGTTTTTATTGTATTGTACAACGGGAAGATTGCAGAATATCAAGAACTTGACAGTGATTCTAACTCTAGACAAATTAAACTGAATTACCCTATTTACAAAAAAAGTACCTTTGAAATAGTTGGTACTAACGTTATTCCAGAATTTGGCTCAATTACTATTCTTATTTTGTTGGTCTCAATCATGTCTATTTTAATTATTACCAAGTCTTCCCACGTGTTTGTCAAGTTCTAAAACCCTGCCACGTTCTTAAACCCGAATATCTAATTTATCTTGAGTATATGGATTTAGCAAAATTCAGCAATGATGTTTACGAACTGACTGATAAACTATCTAAAAATTTGAGGGACAAAGATTTACCAAAACTCAACAATGTATGTCAACAACTAATAACAATGTATCAAAAAAATCTTGTAAAAATTAATCACTCTGTTCTAGAACTAATCTGCGCGTCTAATCTTATTGCAAGAGGACATTCCGTGGAAGTCGAAAAACAAATTTCAGATATTTTAGTGTGTGATATTTTTGCAAAAAAAGGCGATGGAACCACCATTGTTGAAATCGAAACAGGCTTTACTCCTCCAGATCATGCTATGGATACAATTGATTATTTTAGTGCAAGAATCATGAGTAAAATTGCTAGGTATAGCCAACATTGTTCAAAATTTTCTCTAGCGACCCCTGTAATAGGCATAATCCCAATTCCAAAAATTTTTCTTCTTCCACCAAACGCAAGAGACGATTCTGACATAAAAAAAATCAAGAAATTATGTGACAGATATTATAAAAATCCTCATATAGATTATGACGATATACTAAATGCTCATCTACACTCCATTTATTTAATAAACATCGATAAGGGATTTGCCAAAGAACTTGATCCGCAAGGCTATGTTGAACTTACTACTAAATTACTGCAAAGAAGCGAGGTAAATTACTAGAATTCTTTTTAAAATAGAAAAAATACAAATTCATCTTCGTTCTACAATCTTTATGATCTGTGGAGCGTGTGAGTGCCGGAAACACTACGAATGCATTGATTGCACAAACAACCATGAAACTCATCTTTGCCATTGTGATTGTCATGATGAAAATACTGCCCCTCATGCTGTAGATAGAGCAAATTAAATTCAAAATTACATCTCCCCCAGTTAGAATTTTTGATGCCAAATTCTAAACATTACTTCATATTTTAACTATTCCAGTTTTACCCCGATTTGTTCTATGATCGTAAGAAACATCAAGATTCATAAGGCAAAAAAACAACATACTCACAAATTATGGAGACATCCATGGAAAACTTTGGAACATTAGAGTATGTTTTGGACAAATACTCTAAAACTTGGAGCTGGAAGATTACTGGACAACGTGCCGTAAGCATGATCTCAAGGCTTGTACCTGAAGCATGGTATGGAGAAAACATCAATGAGGTGATAATTCCTGACAGCATGGAGAGCGTAAAACAGATCAAATTAATCATGGATAGATACCCACTTGAAATTTTATCCAAATCTGCTTGGCAACGAAAAATTGTAAAAACATACACTCCAAAACCAGCTCTTCCTCCAGTCAAGTATCACCTACATCGTGCAAAACCTGGGGAGCAATTTAGAGGAAAACTATTGAATTTTCAAAAAGAAGGATTGGATTTTTTATTAAAATCATCCTTGGAAAAACTGTTCAAACTTTATCATACGTAGCTACTGAAAAACAAACATTTCCCGTACTTGTTGTAGCGCCGTTGGTGACATTAAATAACTGGGAAAGAGAAATCTCAAAATTTATGAAGAAAAAAAGCCGAAATGGAAGAATCATTGAATCTGAATCTCCCACATCTACAATTATTCGAACGGGGAAATCAAAAGAACTCCCGGTGACTGATTTTTACATCATAAATTATGAACTACTTTACAAACGCCTCTCTGATTTATCAAAACTTAATATCAAAACTATTGTGTGTGACGAAGTTCATAATCTAAGATCAAAGACAACACAAAAATACAAAGCTGTTAAAAAATTAGCTGCTTTACCATCTCTTTCTTATCGAATAGGTCTTTCCGGGACTCCTATTTTTAATCGCGGGTCTGAAATTTGGCCCATTGTAGATATTCTAAGACCTGGATTACTTGGTAGTTTCAAAGAATTTTGTGAATATTTTTGCTACGTAAATGATAAAGGTAAAGCAATTGTCTTGGAAAATAAAAGAGCTTCTCTAAGAAATGAATTGCAAAAACATGTCATGCTGAGACGAAAAAAATCCGACGTTCTAAAAGAGCTTAAAGATAAGGTTCGTTACAAAGAAATAATTGATTCTGATACTGACTATTACTTTGAAGAACTAGGAAAAATATGGACCAAATTAGAGGGAGAACAAAAAGATGCTGAAACGGCTTTTGATAAATCGGCTTCTTATCAAAGAGCAATTCAAAGTGAGAGGCAAATTGCCGGAATCGCAAAATTGCCTCATGTGATTAATTTTGTCAAAAATATCATGGAAATTGAAGAAAGTGTGGTGGTTTTCTGTCATCATAAAGTGATTCATAAATTACTCAATGAACGTCTTCAGGAATTTTCCCCGGTTTCTATTATTGGGGGTCAATCTGACAATTTTCGTCAAGATCAAATTGACAAATTTCAAAAAGGTGAATCAAAATTGATGATTGCTGGTTTGAGAGCTGGAAATGTTGGAATTAATTTAACTAGAGCCAAATATGTGATTTTTGCAGAATTGGACTGGAGCCCTGCTGTCCATAGACAGGCTGAAGATAGATTACATAGAATTGGTCAAAAGAATACTGTTTTTGCTTACTATCTAATTGGAAAAGACACACTGGATGATCATGTTGCAAATATTCTAGTTGACAAAAGCTATGAGATCGATACAATTATGGAT
>JAERMO010000052.1 GCA_016844465.1 Nitrosarchaeum sp.
GAAAAAATTAGATATGCCGTATCGGCAGCCACATCAAGTAAAACTCCAAAAAGGATCATGGTCCAAAGTAAGTTGACTTGACCCCTGAAAAAAAGAAACGTGGCAACGATGGCAGGTATTAAAATTATTCCATCTAAAATTGGGTAAATAGCATACAAAAACAGTGTCAATCCATCGACATCTCTTACAGAATCAAATGTTATGTAGAGACTAGGAATAACAATGAGTAAAGAAAAAAGTGAAGATGCTAAAATCATTTTTTTAGTGATAATATTTTTTCTTGGTTTAAGATAAAATATTGTAAACGCTAAGAACAATGGATATCCAATAATATAAAAAAAATCAGATGTTAATGTAGAAAGATCTTCAATGTTATATTCATACTCATACGAATATGCATATTCGCCAATGAACCAACAGATCATAGATAAAGTAAATAAGATCCAAGCGATACCGTTGTTTCCACGTGCTTTGTACCTGAGACTCAGTAACACTCCAAAAATAATTACAATAAATGAGCCAACGATTAAAAGTAAATCTGTCATAAACAAACGATCAGATAGTTTTTATTTTTTAAATCATCTAAACGTGAACTCAAGCATGAACATTAATTACGCTTAAAAAGTTGGTAATAGGCTTTTCCATGGATATTTTTTGCAATGTTATGTGAATTGATTCTACGATATCATAATGACAATTACCAAACAAATCACACAAAATTGTCTTGATATATTCAGGATATTCTAGACAATCTGAAATTTCACAATCATAATCATCCCTTAGTCGTGATTTGACCAATTCCAGCTCAGGATGCCCCATTTTCAGAAGAGCTTTTTCAACAGCCAATTCAATAAGGGTTTTATTCATATCATAGGATCTGACGTGCTCTGATATGGGGAGATTGCATTGTGGGCATTGACCATATTTATATGGAAATTTTTTAGTACATAGTTTACAGACGTGTAACTCCGTCTCGTTTACACTCTGTTTATTTTGTCCTGAAAACACATTGTACATATTCAATATTTTCTAATAATGCCATGTGTGTAATGTAATGTTACAGTATGATGAAATCTGGTTTTTCCAGTCAATAATCATCCAATTGAACCACATAAAATGATGATGATACTAGTCCAGAAAAATTTCTAGAGGCAATTACATTTTTACTGATTTTCGATAAAAAGTCAGTTTTTGACACATTCTTGACAAACCATGATCTACATGGACTCTGAAAACAGATCGTAACAATCCTTTAAAATAATTTTAGAATCATTTGCAGTTGAATCAATCCTGTTTTAAAATCTCATTTAATACATGAGGATTCTCAAGTGAGGATAAATCTCCGAGAGGTAATCCTAGTAGTTTTGCCTTCAATAGTCTTCTCATGATTTTTCCAGTTCTAGTTTTTGGAAGATCAGATATTTGGTAAACTGCTTTTGGACGTGCAATCTTGCCAATTTTTTCAGATAAGTAATCGGAAATTTGTACGCCCAATATTGTTTCAGATTTATTTTTAGGTACAACAAAGATCACAATTGCTTCGCCTGTAATTTCATCTGGAATAGCAATTGAAGCTGCATCTGAAATTTTATCATGAGCGATCACTGCATGCTCAATTTCAATGGTGCTCATTCTGTGTCCTGACACATTAATCACATCATCTGTTCTTCCTCTCATATACCATAAACCATCTTCATCGACAAAAACATAGTCTCCATGAAACCAAATATTTTCAAATCGTGACCAATAATTTTCAAGATATCTGTCGTCATCGTTAAGTAACCCTCTTGTCATAGCGGGCCAAGGAGATTTTATTACTAGATATCCATTTTTTTGAAGAATTGATTTTCCATTGTCATCAAAGATATCTAAATTCATTCCAGGACAAGGTATGCCAACTGTTGATGGCTTTAATTTCATTCCAGGAAAAACAGAAAGCATTGCACCGCCTATTTCAGTTCCTCCTGACAAATTTATGATTGGGATTTTCTTGTTACCTACCTTTTCAAATAACCACCACCAAGAATCTTCATCCAATGGTTCTCCAGTAGTCGGAATGTTTTTGATTTTTTCAAGATTGTAGGATTTTAATGGTTCGATGTTATTTTTCTTAAACAATCTTACTGCTGTCGGTGATACTCCAAAAATTGTTACCTTATAATCCTCTAACATATTCCAGATTCTATCGAAATTTGGATAATCTAATGCACCATCATAAATCACGGCATTTGCACCCATAATCAAAAGACCATAGACATTCCACACCAATCCTGTGATCCAACCTATGTCGGCAGGCCAAAAAACAACATCATTTTCGTGTGTGTCAATTAAATATGCGGCTTGATATCCTGCAAAAATAGAAAACCCACCATGTACGTGAATTACTCCTTTTGGTTTTCCAGTGGTTCCAGATGTATACAAGATAAACAAAGGATCTTCAGAATCCATAGTTTCCGTAGGACAGATGGAATTTTCAGATGACATAATTGATTCATAAAAAATAAATTTTTCAAACTCATTATATTTGTCAACTCCCTTGTAAGGGATTACTATCACTTTTTCTATTTTTGTGTCTTTTATTGCTTTATTGATTATTTGCTTTTGCGATATTGATTTTCCTCTTCTCTGAAATCCATCACAAGCAAAAAGAATTTTTGCCTTGCAATCTTGTAATCTAATTTGTAATGATTCGGAACTATAACCTGAAAATATTACAGTTTGAATGGCACCAATTTTGGCAGATGCAAGAATCGCCAAAATAGCTTCTTCTATCATTGGAAGATATATTGCAACTACATCTCCTTTTCCTACGCCTAATTTTTTAAGTGCGTTGGCAAGTTTACCAATTTTAAGTTCTAATTCTAAATAAGTTATTTGAGAAGTTGTTCCATCTTCAGATACAAAATGATATGCTATTTTATTTGGATCTTTTTTAGCAAATTTTTCAACACTGGAATTGTAAATGTTGATTTTACCGCCAATAAACCATGTGGACCATGGAATTCCATTTGAAGTATCTAGAATTTTTTTGTAAGGCTCATCCCAAACGATTCCTATGTCTCTGTCGACTTCTTTCCAAAACCATTCTAAATTTTGATTTGCTCTGTGAATTAACTCATTTAATGAAGAAATTTTGTGTTTATTCATAAATTTGTTGATGTTTGAAGTTTGGATTTGAGATTCACTTGGAATAAAAGCAAAATTAGACAAGTTACTATTTTAAAAAACCCATATGTAAAAAGATTTTTTAGAAATCAAGATATTTCAATTCCGAGCCTTCTGGCACATGCAATTGCTGATTTGCCTTCATTTTCCGTAATTCCAACTTCTTTAAATTTTTCTATCCATCCTGTTTTTGTATCCATAGTATTTTCTTTGTAATATTCTCGTAAAATCGTGCCTATTTCAACATCAAGTCTATATCTTATTGCCTCGTTCATATCTGCTTGAAGTATTGTAGAGTTAGAATTTGCCAGTATTTTAATAAATTCAATATCTTCTAAAGAAAGGTCAGTCATAAAATCAAGAAATTTTATTTTTTAATAAATCCAGAGTCAATTTGGGATCTGCTTTTCCTTTTGTCTTTTGCATTACTTTTCCTACCAAATAGTTAATTGTCTGAGGATTAGATTTTGCTTGCTCTACAGCTTGAGGTTCTTCGGAAATTACTGATTCAATAATTTTTGATAACTCAGATTCATCTGAGACGTTACCTAGATCAAGTTCAGATATTATGTCAGATAATTTCTTACCCGTTTTTACAATTTCATATAATGCGTTTTTGGCAGAATTTCTCGCAATCTTGCCTGATTGTATTGAATCAACTATATCTTTTAGATGAGATGATGTTAATTTTGAAGATTCCCTTTTTTCTCTAGTATCTACCAGCCCCATTAAGTCAGTTGTTATAATGTTTGCAACTTCTTTGGCATTTTCTTTTGTATGTGCTTCTTCAAATAAGTTCGAATAAAATTTATCAGCTGAAAGTACATCTGCAACTTGTACAGGAATATTATATTTTGAAACATAGCGTTGTTTTTTAGAACTAATACTCTCTGGCATTTCTGCTTTTAATTTTTCTTTAACTTCATTCCCTATTCTAACCCATGGGATGTCGCCTTCTAGAAAATATCTGTAATCTAAATCTTCTTCTTTTGATCTTGAAGAAATTGTAATCTTTCTTTTATCATCCCAATGGCGTGTTTCTTGAATGATTGGAATATCTCGTGAATGAAGGCTTTGTTGACGCGTAATTTCGAAATGAACTGCTTTTTCTAAATCGTGAAATGAACCTATATTTTTTATTTCAACTTTGTTTCCACCTTCAATGGACACGTTGGCATCTGCTCTCATTGCTCCCTCTAAACTAGGATCTGAAACGCCAAGATTTTCTAACAGATTGGATAAAATATTTAGGAACTCTCTTACTTCTTTTGGGTTTTCAAAGTCAGGCTCAGTTACAATCTCCACTAGAGGTGTGCCTGCACGATTATAATCGACTAGAGTTATTTGGTTTTTTTCAGAACTACCCTCATAAAGTAACCTACCTGGATCTTCTTCTAGTTGGATTCTTGTGATGTGTATCTTTTTCTCTCCTACCATGATGATTCCTTTGCCTCCCACACTGGTATCCCCATAGATGTTTAGTTGGGTGATTTGGAAATTCTTTGGTAAATCAGGATAAAAATAATTTTTTCTAAAAAACGCGATTTTTTCTGGAGTACTGCAATTTAGTTCCATGGCGATCATTGTTGCTTTTTCAACAGCTTTTTGATTTAATCTAGGAAGACTTCCTGGAAGACCAATACAAATAGGACAGATGTTAGTATTTGGTTCAAACTCTCTATAATTTGCCTTACAAGAGCAAAATAACTTACTTTCTAACTTTGTAAGTTGACTATGAATCTCTAATCCAATTTTCGTCAAATTGGAACCTCTGGTAATTTTACAGTTTTTTCTAATGCATATGCTGCTTGCAGTAATAATTTATCATCCATCGAGTTCGCAATTAACTGAATTCCAATTGGAAGACCATTGGATATTGCGTATGGGATTGATATTGCAGGTTTTCCAGTAAGATTGGCAGTGACTGTGTTGATATCAATAAGAAATAAAGAAACAGGATCATTTATTTTTTCACCAATCTTGAATGGTAAAATTGGAACTGTTGGTGCGATTAACAGATCAAATTTCTTAAATGCGTCATTGATTTGTCTAATGAGCTTACTTTTTACTTTTAGTGCTTTAAGAAAATATTTTCCGGCATGTCCTGCAGATGGAACAAAACCTCCCAGAATCATTCGTCTTGTAACTTCAGGACCAAATTTTTTTCTTGCTTTTTCAATATAGGAATTAAACTCATATCCTTCAACAGAAAAATCATAACCGTATCGTAAATTATCATATCTTGCAAGGTTACTACCTGCCTCCGTTGCAGTGATTATGTAATATGCTGCAACAGAATATTTTATCATGTCCAGGGAAATTTCTTCACATATTGCCCCCAATCCTTCTAATTTTGATATTGCATCTTTTGTTGCATAAAGTACTGCTGGGTCAATACCTTCTCCAATCATCTCCTTGATAATGCCTATTTTCTTGCCTTCTATGCCTGAATTGATATCTTTGAGATAATCTTCACTGTTGTTATTAACCGTGGTGTCATCATTGGAATCTAATCCTGCAATGAGATTTAGCATAAATGCTGCATCTTCCACAGTTCTAGTCAGAGGTCCAATTTGTTCAATACTATTTGCATAAGAAATTAGACCGTATCTACTAATTAACCCATAAGTTGGTTTGTACCCAACAGTTGAGCAAAAACTGGCAGGATTTCTAACCGAACCACCAGTATCAGAACCTAATGATGCAACGCACTCAAATGCACTGACCGACACAGCGCTTCCTCCAGAAGAGCCTCCCGGAACATAATCTGTGTTCCACGGATTTTTACTTGGACCGTATGCGCTAAATTCGGTGGATAAACCCATAGCAAATTCATCAAGATTTACTTTACCGACAAAAATTGCATCTTGCTGTTTTAGTTTTGTAATTACGGTGGCGTCATATGGCGCAATAAAGTTTTCAAGCATCTTTGACGCACATGTTGTTCTAGTATCTTTGATGCAAATGTTATCCTTAATGGAAATTGGCATGCCAAAACATTGCCCAATTTTTTCACCTGATTTTATTTTTTTATCAATTTCTCTTGCTTGATCAACTGCCTTATCATTTAATGATAAAAATGCATGTAGCTTGTCATCAACATTTTGTATTCGTTCCATCGTTTTTGCAACAAAGTCTTCAGCGGAAATGTTTCCGGATTTTACATCCCTAGTAAATTGTAAGGCTGAAATTTTTAAATTCAATTAAACCATCTTTGGAGCTCGAACATAGGTTCCTTTATAGTGATTGAGTTTTTCAATTAGTTTTTCATCAGATGGGATATACTTGTCTTCTCTCAAGCTAGTAATTGGAATTTCCTTGACAGATATTTCTTCAGATTCGACACCTGCTGCATCTAAAATATCAAAATATCCTATCATTTTATCAACACTTTCATAGATTGTAGGATCATCAATTTCAATTCTCATTAATTTTGCAACATGTTCTATTTCTTCTCGAGATACCATTTTCAAATCACCTACGGTGTTAATCTATCGACATCTCTTGGATAAAATGTAACATCTCTAATGTTTTCTGTGCCTGTAAGGGCCATAATGAGTCGTTCTAAACCAATACCACACCCAGCGTGAGGAGGCATACCATAATCAAATGCTCCTAAATGATACTCAAAAGCATCAGTTTTCATTCCCTTATTTTTCATTCTTTCTTCAATCTCATACCGTTTCTCAATTCTTGTACTGCCCGAAGATAATTCCAAATCTCCAAACATCAAATCAAATGATTCAGAAATTTTTGGATTTGTTTTGCTACCTTTTACGTAAAATGGCTTTGGTCCCAAAGGCCAATCCTTGATAAAATAAAATCCCTCCACGCCAATCTTCTTGAGATTAGATGGGTATAGATCATCACCCCATTCAGTTTTGGCCCCCGCTTTCTGCATTTTTTCTACCAATTCATCATAAGAATATCTTGGGATATGTTCTGACATTTGTGGGATGATAAATTCAACATCGGGATTAAGTTTTGCATAATCCTCCACCGTGTTAATTGTTATTTTTACTATCTCTTCAATCCTATTCATCACATCATTGTAATCCACAAATGCTTCCTCCAAATCAATGGATATTGCTTCTGCCAAATGTCTGTTGGTTCTAGATGGTTCTGCTCTAAAAATAGGTCCAATTTCAAAAACTTTTTCAAAACTCATTATCAACTGTTCTTTGTACAATTGAGGACTTTGAGCTAAAAATGCCTCCTTATTATAATAAAATATTGGAAATAATGCAGCGCCACCTTCAGTCGCAGTTGCTATCATTTTTGGAGTATTAATTTCTGTAAAGTTTTGTTGATAAAAATATTCTCTGATTGATTTGAGTACTTGACTTCTTGCATTGAAAATATGTTGTAATGATTTACGTCTAAGATCAATTGGTCGTACCTCTAACCTCGTATCGATATTTTTGACAGTCTTTGTCAAAGGCTCAAAGGGGGGAATTTTTTCAACGTCTGAAAATACTATAAGTTCATTTGGAATAATCTCAAATCCAGTAGGGGCTTTTTCAGAAGATTTAATCTTACCAATAATTGCAATAGAAGAGTGTGCCTTTAATGTGGATAATTTTTCACGTAGTTCATCCGGACAATCTCCTTTTTTGGCAACAATTGGAATGTCTCCATTCTTATCTCTAATTGTTGCAAAACTAATGTTACCATGTCCCCTTATTGTCAGGATCCAACCCATCACCGTAACCTCCAAGCCATCCATAGAAGGGTTCAATTCATTAGAATAGTGAGATCTACGCAATGTGCCAAGTTCTGTTTTTATCATAACTTACTAAATTGCTGTTCTATGGTGTAATTAATTTTTGGGAAAAAAATATTCTGTATTAATCAATATTGGTCTAGATCCCACCATAGATCAATCAGACCATATTTGATCATTGAGAATGATTTTTCCTAAATACTAGTAAAAAGACACAAAAGCATGAACTGTCATCAAAAAAGTGAACCTCATGTTTGGAGATTTTCCAAACACACTAGAATTCGTAGATAGAATTCGTAGATGTGTAAAGTGTAAATCAAGAATTCCGATCACCAAAGAGGAATTTGCACTTAAATGGGGTTTGAAAAAATCTTAACTGATCTTATTCAGTCACCTTTTTTCTAAATTAGCCATATGACCACTAATTTTGAAAAAGATCAAATCCTCAGATAGTATTTATTTTGAAATTTCATGTATAACACTCTGTTTTTGTAATCTACGATCCAATAACCAATAAAAAAGTAACATTTATCATCAGAAAATATTTCAATCTAGAATAAGTTGGATCTGTTAATGGGATTGGTAATTGCAACCTTTATCATTGTAGCAGTCTTTGTTGGTTATCAGGCATCGCAAGAATCACATGAAAAAACGTTGGAAGGACACGGGGAATCCATAGAATTCACAATTCTTAATGACCACGCAAGGCAAACAATACAAGTATTGCATATTGCAGCAGATCTGAGTAAACCCGCACTATAATTTCTAAAACAACACGTTTTTAGACTTTGGCTCAGTTATTCCTAATTATGCTAATTCATTTAATGAAGAATCTATGATTCATTATTTTTTGAACATCGACTGTCGAGTAAATAATACTAAAAATTAGCAAATTTCCCTGTCTTTTCAGATCCAATCTTAATAAAATACAAGTTATTTATAATAACCATGTCTCTGACAAAAAAAGAAAAGATTATTGCATTAATATCTAATGGAATTGCAGTCTATTCATTATATCAGGAAAGAGAAAGTCTTCCAAAAAATACAAACATGTATGGTTTTGTATTAAAGTTAATTCCGGAAGACATTAAATCAGAATTAAGTGCAGAGTTAATCGATGAGGTATTTCAATATGTATCATCCACACATAGTTCATAAAGTACAATAAATCAGATCATACATTACATTGACAGCAATAGCAACCTTGGGATCTCACTGTGCACTGCAAGTTCTAAAAGGTGCCAAAGATGAAGGCCTTAAAACTATTCTTGTTTGTGAGAAAAGACGAGAGCGCCTTTACCGAAGATTTTCATTTATTGATGAAATTTTCTTGGTAGACACTTTTGCAGAAATCTTAGAACAAAAATGTCAATCTACTTTACAGCAAAATAATGCCATACTGGTTCCACATGGAACTTTAATTGCACAGATGAATTCTGAACAAATTGAATCAATCAAAACTCCAATTTTTGGAAACAAGTGGATTCTAAGATGGGAGTCAGATAGAATAATGAAAGAAAAATTAATGCGTGAAGCAAAACTTCCAGTTCCAAAAGCTGTGACTAATCCAAGAGATATTGATAAACTTGTAATCGTAAAAAGACAGGGAGCAGCTGGTGGCAAAGGATATTTTTTGGCAGCTAATGAAGAAGATTACAATGTAAAAAGAAATAAATTAATTTCACAAGGTGTCATAACTAAAGAAGAATCTCTGTATATACAAGAATATGCATCAGGAGTTTTAGCATATTTACAATTTTTTTATTCTCCCATTAAAGAAGAGTTAGAATTCTTTGGTGCGGATCAAAGACATGAATCAGATATTGAAGGCCTTGCAAGAATTCCATCTGAAGAGCAGATCAAAATAGACAAAGTGCCATCATTTAACGTGATTGGAAATAGCCCCATAGTTCTGAGGGAATCATTACTGGATGAAGTATATGCTATGGGTGATAATTTTGTAGATGCTGCTAAAAGAATGGTTGCACCTGGAATGAATGGACCGTTTTGTATTGAAGGAGTATATGACGAGAATGCAAAATTTACTGCATTTGAATTTTCAGCCCGAATAGTTGCAGGAACAAGCATCTACATGGATGGATCCCCTTACTACTCATTACTCTTTAACGAATCTATGAGTATGGGTAAAAGAATAGCTCGCGAAGTTAAAACTGCCAAAGAATTAAACCAACTGGATAAAATTACTACTTGAAAAAAAGCGTTTTTGTTTTTGCAAAAATAATTATGCTGGAAATCATAACTCCGAAGATAAGTATTATGCCTAATGGGAATTCAGGAATCACATGAGTTCCAATAATTTCAACTTCTTCTGTAAATTCAGGAATAAAAAAAGTAAACATAGAACTATCAGAATCTAGTGTTATTTGATAATCGATTTCTTTACCATCTGCCAAAATTACATAGTCGTTATTTTGTGCGTTAATCAGCTCATGCTTCAAATCAATTACAAATTTAGAGTCTTGAGTATTTTTCAATCCAATGAGTAATGATCTGGATTCTGGATCAATTGCCATTGCAAGAATATCTGCATCTACAGCATATGGGATGGAATAGACATGTTCGATAATTTCTAATTTGTAAAGTGCCAATTTATCAACATCTGAATCTTCTATACTTTGGGCATAAATTGGAACTGTTGATATCACAAGAAAAAAAACAAAAAGAATGCCATAATTCATTATTTCATGATTAATTGATTAATTATAATTACTTTCTTCTATCGTAGTTGATACCCATATTTTTATTTTTTATGACAAAGACTGAGTCTTTCATTTTTACACCTAAAAATATGGAGAAAATCATTTGAAATTATTAATAGTTGTAAAAAAAATCAATCAAGCATACTTTTTCAAAAAGAATTATTCTTTGAGTTGGATGAGAGTTTTTAGATTTCAATCAAAATGGCACCTTTTTCAGAATGCACAAGCTCATCTCTAACAGCATCAACGATACGGGGTGATGATGTGAGGCTAGAATAATCTACTAGTCTTAGATCATCTAGGAGATACACTTTTGGTGCAATATCTGAACGTCTAGATTCTAAATATTCATACAATTCTTCTAATATTGCTATCTTGCCACCTTGAAAAATTTTACCGTTTTTTAACGAAAGTTTTGGTTTCCCATATCTATCTACTTCGATACGACCAATAAATACAAAATAATGATCAGTCTCATAACTCAAATCAATCAGGTCTTTTGAAATTTCAATAATTTCACTCGCCCTTTTTCTAGCATCATCTAATGTAAAAATATTCTTTGAAGTTTCCGCACTGTCTAGTTCAACATTACCAATGGCAGTTACACGAAGAAGTGATTTATCAGAAACATATTCGCTATTAATTACAACAGATTCTGGAACTGCTCCCTTATCAATTAACATCGCATGAATTTTTTTATGAATTTGATTAATTTTTTCTGGAGTTGGTTCAATCATGGTTTGTTCAATTTCTTCTTGAAGCATGGATGATGCCACTCCAATTGAAGATATGACTTCTGCATGTTCTGCTTTTTCATACTTTATTCCTAATTGTTTTGCAACAAATGGAACGAGAACAGAGGCTCCACCTCCACCACCAATCAAAGCAGTGTGTGAAGGATTCATTTTAAATTCTTTTAAAATTTTACTGATTGTTTTTGTTATTTCAAATGACGCAGTTTGAATTATAGACATTGCAATTTCATGGTATGGGACACCCAGATATTCTCCCAGAGTCTTCATAGCAATTTTTGCAGATTCTTGATTTGCAAAAGCATAATCCTCTTTTTCTATCATTTCAAGGGCATTTGCCGCACAGGTGTTGGTAATGGCATAGGTTTCTTTATCGCATTTTATTGCCACATATTCAGATTTGTCATTTGAACGTGGTTTGATCAAGATTATTTTTCCAGTTTTAAGATCTTCAGGATCTGCAAAGCAGGAATATTTCAGGCTTGCAATATGTGCACTTCGCGGACCCACATGTGATACTCTATTTTGATCCAATCCTACCATGCTTCCACCCGCAACTCCTAAAATCCTTACATCCATTGAACGAATGCACGTAGGGTGATCTTTAATTGTCACATAGCGAATTTCAGGCTTACCATTTCTTATTATACAAATATTGGTACTAGTGCCACCTACTTCAACAAATATTCCATTAGTTACTTTCAGATACAACAGTGCTCCAGCAACGCTTGCTGCGGGCCCGGAAAGAATTGTGAGAATTGGCTTTGTTCTAAAAGTATCCATGCTGGAAACACCTCCATCGCCTTTCATAATCATCAATGGTGCAGCGACTCCTGTTTTCCGAATTGCGTCCTCCACAAAGTTTGCTACTTGAAATGTTTTTGGTAAAACACTTGCATTTACTGCAGCTGTGAGAGTTCGTATTTCTAGTCCATAAATTCCAGAAATCTCATGAGATGCAGTAGATGGAATGCCTAGTTTAGATGCATTAGCCATAACAAATAATTCATTCGACGGATCATCTACGCCAAAGGCTTCTGTTGCTACAATTACTTCTGCACCTTTTTTCTTTAATCGATTTATTGTATTGATAACTTCACTTTCTGTAATTAAATGAGATGTATCTAAAAACTCATGACATGTTTTGATATCCTGATTATTATTAATAGCTGCATCTTGTAAGTTAGTTCTTTTAACAACATCTTTTTTTGAAGGACCGACACCCATTGCGATTATTCCAACCTTCGATGTATCAGATTCTAATAACGCATTAATTGCTTGCGTAGTACTGTGAGAGATTAATTCTATCTCATTGACTCTAATCCCAGTTTTATGGATAATTTTTGTTAATGCTGTTACAATTCCTTCAGAGACTCCTTTTTCAGCATCATGTGTTGTAGGAACTGTTGATTTTGCCAAAAGTGAGCCTGATTTCACATCTATTGCAACAGCTTTTGTGAAAGTTCCACCAACATCAATTCCAACTCTAATCCTTCTAGGGTCACTCATCTGATGTCTTCCTTGATTTTCTCATAGAACTCATCTGATGTTCTTTTTGTGGTCGTATGATTAGGATATACGATGACGCAATGAGGTAAACACCAAGTAAGATTATTTGGGCAATAATTGTTTCCAATGTGGGATAAATTCCAGTCATCATTGCCAGATTAATATCCAATCTGGGTATAATTCCAATTAATCCGGTATAAGGTACAATATCTATTATCTGAAGTTCTCTAATAGCATTTCCGAAAAATGCAATAGACAAGTATGCACCTACACCCATCGTTAATCCAAACAGAGCACGTAAAGGTAGTTTTCTTCCCAACTTTCTCATTACAAAATACAAACCTAAAAGAGAGATCATTCCAACAATAAATCCTAATCCAACATAGATCTCCATGTATTTTGCAAAGCCAGACATTGCCTGATAGAAAAGAACTGTTTCAAATCCTTCCCTGTACACAGTAATAAATGACAGTATGACAAATACCATCACACTACCAGTCGTAGTAGCCTGCCAAACTTTTGCTTTGACAAACTCCATCCATTTTTTATGTTCAATTTTATTTAAAACCCAGAAACTTACATAAAACAAAACGGCAGTTGCAGATAAAGCCGCAATTGCTTCAACTAGTTCACGATTTGCCCCTGAAATTTCAATAATAAAAGACGCAATAACCCATGTAATAGCAGTAGCAGCAAATGCTGCCATTACTCCATAGTAAATATATTTTTTAAATTGATTATTTCTTGAGGCCTCAAGATATGTCGTTATAGCACCAAGAATTAAAACAGATTCTAATCCTTCTCTAAAAATAATTGCAAATGACGATGTAAATGCAATTGAAGGAGCTAAAGTGCCAATACCACTCACTATCCTTTCAGATTCATCCAGATTTCTTCTAATGCCAATTATAACATCTTGAATCTCTTCTTGAGGTACTTCTTGTTTAATCAAATTACGTAGTGTTGCAAACTGATACTCAACCTCAAGGGTAAAATCAGGATCAATTGCTCTAAGAGGAATCTCCACAAACTCATAACTATCAAGATATGCAGATCTTGCATTA
>JAERMO010000122.1 GCA_016844465.1 Nitrosarchaeum sp.
GATAATTATCTGCTCGTTCCATAAATTTCCAAAAATTTATTGAGTCAGTCTCAGTTGTATTCACAGGATAATTTCTTTGATCATAATCTTAAAGGGCCACTCAAAAACGAATTTTAGTTATTGCTTTAATTATTTTGTCTGATCTTTGCTTGCTTGAACCAATCTATTTTGTACCTAAAAATCAGGTGAAGATAGAATAATGCCTCCTAACTACATTCTATGATGAAAGCAAAATTATGTGAAGATTGCCATCGATTGATGGCAAGAATACCTGACAAGATTGACAAAGAGACAAGCCGTTGGGTATGTGAATCTTGTAACTCTGTGAAATTTGATGAAGAATAATTAAAGATCATCTATTTTTTGGGAAATCAGACAGCGATCATATTTTAATTCAGTCTTGGTTTTTCTGATTTAGGGTATTTTTAGCCATGTACCCAATGATTATGGGCTCTGCCACAATTTGTACAAGTACAGCACTGACACGGCTTTTTCTCCACTGCTTTAATAATTTCTCTTGACACATTTTTAAAATTTAACACAAGTTTTTTTATTTTGTATGAACTTAACCCTGTTGTCATTATTCATCGTAAATAATAAGAATAAGAGTTATAAAACAAAAAGCGATCAGAACTTAATTTTCTAGATACATGCCAAAACACGTAAAATAAAATTTTTGTTAAAAAACGCAACTATGGTTAAGCATATTTAATTTAAATAATCTTGTAAGAGATATTGGCAGATACTCTTTACTAAAATCAGGCTCAAAACCATCAAAGATGGCTAAAAAATCAATCAAATTTGGTTCTAGTATAGTTACAAAATCCCAAATCTTTAGAGCACTTTTAGAATATCTGCTCTGTCATCCATTTTCTCCTTTTATGCTATCTTGTGATAAGGGGTTTGTTTGAGATGGCTTTAGTAATTAAACATGAGTGGAGTACTGCATTTGAGGACAATAAATCTATTATTCATTGGAAAAGAATTTCCAATAATTACAAACCCTATTCGGCAATCACTAGTGAGAACCAAATGGTTCTTGTTTGAATAATTTTCACATCAGTGCATCTGCATGAATCCTATAAATGAGTTATTTTTTCAGATTTTTATTGGATTTTCTAACTTTTTGATTTCTAATTTTGTATCTCTTTGTAACCTCTGTAAATATTGAATTTGTTCTTGAATACCTTGTAATTCAATGTTTTTAAGTTTTATTGGTTTAATCTTTAATTTCAAAGATTCCTTATCGGCTATTTCTTCAGATAAAAAATCAATATTTTTTCTCATATTTTGAATGATTGGACTAGATAGATTGATGCTGTATAGTTTTGGTTTTATTGCTTCTTGGTTGATCTTTATCATTCCAATATTGATCAGATTATCAAAATACTTGTAAAAAGTAGTTTTGGACATTCCCAACTCTTCAATGATATCAGTTACTGTAAATTCATTTTTAGGAAAACTGAGAAAGAAATCCAATATCCTGGTTATTGGTGAATTACCATATATCTTAAAAATTAAACTGTTTTCCACATTTTCATATTGTTCTAAAACTATAAAAACTATGCATAGATGCAGTACGATAAGTGTACGAATATGTTACGTGATTTTTCAGATAATGAACTAATGGCACAGATTCTCTCATATCTTTGGGATCAAGGTTCGTGGGGTGAGATTTATACAAACTATACTAAAATGAAAAAAAGACTCCACCATATTGTCAAAAATGATGGAAAGAATATTGAAAAACAAGTAAAAGAATTATCAAAAATGAATTGGGTAGAAATACACAAGAATGGTGATACTATATCTTTAAACCCAATTTACAAAATCATGATTAAGAATTTTAGAGATCAGTATTTAGCTTAATTTTTCAGGTCTTCAATTTTTCTATGAACATTTGATAAACTAATGAAAAAATAATTACTCTTGAAAATAACTATCTGATTAGAGGGAATAATGTAATGATTCCATATTTTGGTGTTAGTTTAACTTTTGAAGTAATCTGAATAAGGCCAGTAGATGCCGTCTCAGTAACTTACAACATGGTATTCCACATTGCAAAAAAATCAGAAGTTGAATTACAAAAAGATGGTAAAGGAGACTGAAAAAGAAATGAGGATACTTGGGTTAAATGTGGATTTGAACAAATTAGTTTAAAATATTATATGTATTTTCTGTGAGAATCTCAATCTTAGGCAATCTTATTATCGACAAAATTCATTAAATTTTAATGCATAGAATAACATCTATTCTAATTTTTTCAGTTGTTCTAGCCATAGTGGTAGTTACATCTTTGGTTTTGTTTTCATTTACTCCAAGTTTCAAAGAGCAAGGATCAGACACAGCAAACTTGACAACTCATAGCATAGCTGCACAAAACAAGACACAACTTCGATATCCTGTCAATAATACATTTTATGATGAGAAGTTGAAAAAATACGAAACTAAAAATCAACACGTAAAGTCAATTTTTTCAAAATGCGGGACAGACAGCCATTGTGCCACCGATTCAATGTCTACATTATCAAGAAATGAAACAAAACAAACTGTGCTTGATACATTAAATGAAATCACCGCATCCTATGATACCATGGGTATGCTTTGTCACAATCAAGCACACCACTTGGGCGAATTTTTGTATGGATATTCTGGAAATCTGACTGAGGCATTATTGATTGCAGACAGAAAGTGCGGCGGAGGTCTGTATCATGGAATAATGAAAAACTATTTTCAAACAGAATTGTTCTTTGAAAAGGCCAACGCAGATACTATACCTGTGAGAGAGTCATGTGATATTTTAGGAAACAATCCATATTCTCACATTAGACTAGAGTGTACTCATGGAACAGGGCATGCTCTCTCACGTGCGTATAATTTGGATGTTTTTTCAGCCCTTAAAAGATGTGATGAGTTTAATTCATCCATAGACCAACGTGCTTGCTATAGAGGGGTGTTTATGGAAAATCTA
>JAERMO010000123.1 GCA_016844465.1 Nitrosarchaeum sp.
CCAAAACATTGAGGAAAAAACTACTATTCAAAAATACATAAAGTATGAGGATCTAAATCCATAAAATTTGAGATACCATGGAACAACAACCAATTAAGAAAATAAAGAAAAATGAATTTGCCGCAATAACTAGTGATGAACTAAATAATCTAGAACAGCAAAACGAGAAACTAAAATTGGAAAAAGAGGGATACCAAAAGATTGTAGTATCACTTGAAAAGAAACTTGCATCCAAGTCTAGAGAAGACGAACAGTTAAGAATACTAATACATCAGATGGAGAAAGAACTCCAAAAAAAGACAGAGGAGCTTTTGAAGGCAGAACGACTTTCTGCCATTGGTGAGCTTGCAGCACGGCTTGCACATGATATTAAAAATCCGTTAAATACAATCAAATTTGCCTTTGAGCTTATTCAGCATAATCCCAAAGGAAATACCAATTTTGAAAAACAGACTGGAATAGTTGAGCGTGCCATTTCACGAATATCCCATCAAATCGATGATGTATTGACTTTTGTTAAGGAAGGCTCGCCTGAATTTGAGGATGCTTCCTTACTAGATATACTAAGAATATGTGCAAAAAAAATAAAAAAGTCTGATAAAATTATTATAAATCTACCTACTAAGGACGTACATCTAGTCTGCGATCCCTACCTTCTGGAAGTTGTTTTTGATAATTTATTATTCAATTCTGTGCAGGCAATAGCTGAGAAAGGTAAGGTAATCTTCTCAATTAGTGATAACAAAGATGAGAACGTGATTATTGAAATACAAGACACTGGAGCCGGTATTTCTGAAGATGACTTGCCGAAAATTTTTGATCCGTTGTTTACAACAAAACAAAATGGAACTGGACTTGGATTGGCAAGCTGTAAAAGTATAGTTGAGGCCCATAGAGGAACTATTACTGTAAAAACCAACCCAACTAGATTTTTTGTAAAGTTGCCAAAACTGCAAAGTAAAGCAAATTACAATTCAGGTTGTGAGTTAAGATGAAAATTAAGACTAGACTATTCATAGGGTTTTCATCAATTGCAATTATCACTTTATTCATGGGAATTTTTACATTTTACACTTACTTTGATTTAGTTGAAATATCAAAATATCACTCTTACATTGGACTCCCAGCTACTAATACCATAAGCGAGATTAGAGGAAAATTATTTGAGTCGGAATCTCAGGCTCTTGAATACATAATTAGTGAAGACGACGCTGAAAAAAAAGAATATCTTCAAACTAAATCCGAAATGAATTTGCTTATAACTACATATGAATCCATAATTGATGTAAAGTCACAAGATGAAAATACTTTTCTGGCAAATGCAGAGATTGATGAAATGAAGCAAAACAATATATCTGACATTAAAAATTCTGCATCTGAATTTTATTCTTTGATTGATAAAATGCATGCACTGCACGAGTTAGGACAATCACCATATGAAATAGAAGAAACAATGAAATTACTAGACAAACAAGAACACATTTTTGCAGAATCTGTTAATCTTGCATACCAAATGGAATTTAATGGCATTTTACAAAAAGAAAATAAGTTAGATAAAATTACTCAAAATTTTATGATGTATTCTACTACTTTCATAGGATTTCTAATAGCATCCATATTTGGGATCGGTTTTTTGATTTCAAATTCTATTTCAAAACCTTTACTAGCATTAGAAAGTAGTATAAAAAAAACAATTTCAGAAGGACTCCAGGAACCTTTACCTCTAAAAGGGGATGAAGAAATTAAAAGACTCACACAGTCATTTAACGAACTTGAATTCTCTCTTAAAAAATTAGATATTCTAAAGGATAAAGAATTTCAAAGTGTAAAAAATATTACTGATATGAAACACGCACTTGACTCATCTTCTAATGTGACAATTACTGACACCGATGGAACAATCATTTATGTAAATGATAAATTTTGCAAGATTTCAAAATATCCAGAAGACGAACTCATAGGGCAAAATCACCGATTACTAAAATCAGGATATCACACTACTAGTTTTTATAAAAAAATGTGGGGAGATATTTCTAACGGTTTTGTGTGGAAAGGAGACGTCAAAAACAAAGCAAAAGACGGATCATTCTATTGGGTAAGAACAACAATAGTTCCAATTCTTGGTAAAAATGAAAAACCTCATCAGTATATTGCCATCAGATAATTAAACCAGGTACTTCTGCAACTGCAAAAAAATGATAAACTAAAAGATGAATTTGCATCGATGGTTACACATGAGCTAAAAACTCCACTTACACCAATCAGGGGATATTGTGAAATGCTAAGAATGCCTAATCTAATGGGCACTCTTAACAATGAACAGTTACAGTCCATAAAAGAAATTGAAGAAAATGCCAAGAGGTTGGAGATATTGATTGGTGATGTATTGGATGCACAAAAACTGGATATGAATCAGATGTCCTTTAAGAAATCAGAAATCAGTACAGATGAATTCATGGATACTATTTTCAAAAATGCTGTTCATATGATGAAGGATAAAAATATTGATTTTGTTAATAATTCTGAGAAACATTCCATAATAGCTGATAGAGATAGATTAACTCAAGTGATGAACAACGTAATTTCAAACGCAGTAGATTTTGTTCCTAAAGAACATGGCAGAATTGAGATGGGTACAAAAAAAGAGGGTTCTAAGGTAATTTTTTATGTTAAGGATAATGGAATAGGTATCCCTAATGATAAACAAGATGAACTTTTCAAAAAATTCTATCAGGTAGATACAACTGCTACAAGAAAGCATGGTGGAACTGGCTTGGGTCTGACAATTTGTAAAGGAATAGTAGAAGGATTAGGAGGAGAAATTTGGGTGGAAAGTGAATTAGGAAAAGGTACAACCTTTTATTTTTCCCTCCTGGAAAGTGATGGTAAGTGAAAATTCTAATAATTGATGACAACCAGAGCATCACTACGATGGTCTCAAAATATTTGGTACTAAAGGGAAATGAGTGCACCGTAGCAAATGGTGGAAAACAAGGTTTGGAAATGATCTTACAGAACAAGTATGATCTTATAATAATGGATATATCAATGCCTGAATTTAGTGGAAGAGATATTATAGATTATTTGGAAAAAAATCAGATTCTTCGAGAAAAAAATATTGTATTATTTACAGCATCTGCTATTTCAGCAGATGAGATTGATGACATGATAAAGAAGGGAGTAAAGGGGGCATTAAGAAAGCCTGTGGATCTTGTGGAGATTGATAAAACCTTAGCTAGATTTCAAAAGCAGGAGAAAAATTATGGATTTTGAAGAATTTTTTGATAGTGTTTTGAAGATTGATGCAGAGATTCGTTTTGTTGGAATCTATCAAGATAGAGAATTATTTTCAAAAACGCAATTAGGAATAGAAAACTATCTGACAAAAGAAGAAACCGAGGAATCACTCATGCATTCACTAAATAATTGGAAATCAGGTAACAAATTGAAACACAAGATCGGTAACCCATTTTTTTCTTTATCTAAATACGAAAAATTGTATCGTGTTACTTTCCCCTTAAATGAGGGATTGGTTTTGATAACTACGGCGCTAGATGTTGATATTTTCAAAATTATTTCTGAGATTGAAAGTATAAAAAACAGATTTGAATGGATATGTAACGTAATTGTAGTAGATGATGATCGTGACATGGTTGAATCTTTATCTAAACTCCTTGCACAAAAAAAAATACACGTTGTCGCAAAAGGTTTCAATGGAAAAGAGGCTGTGGAATTATATTTTTCCTACAAACCTGACGTTTTACTATTGGATATGAAGATGCCCGAACATGATGGTATTTATGCCATAAATGAAATAAAAACACAAGACCCAAATGCGAAAATTATTGCAATCTCGGCTTATTTAGATGACTACGCTAGATTAAGCAATGTCTCTACTTTCTTAAAACCAATTGACGTTGATGAAGTGGTAGAAGAAATTTTAAAATTAAAAAATTCATGATAATTATCTCTAATTTTGCTAAATCGTTATAAGATTTAAAAATGAAAGACTAGAAAAATAGGTTAATTCACTTTTCTAGCCACAAAAAGCAATCAAATTTTGAGTAGAAATCATGTGGAGAGTGTTTGTTTGAATTGGACATATTCAACCTTACTTTAAAAAAATTCATACTTTAGGTATTGGAAAAGAAAATTTCTATCTTAATGATTTTCGGAATAGCATCTATTTTAGCCATTTCTAGTTATTTTTTAATAGATCTACAGGAATCTTTTCGCGAATCTACGACTATAGAAAAATCTAGCGTTATTCCAAAAAATAATAATATTTTGTTGGATGAAGAAAATCCAATTAAAGTTGGCATACTGCATTCTTTGTCTGGAACAATGGCAATTAGTGAAACACCAGTGGTAGATGCTACGCTGTTAGCAATAGATGAGATCAATAACAGAGGGGGAATTTTAGGCAGAAAGATTGAACCCATTATAGTTGATGGTCGTTCTGATTGGCCAACATTTGCAATCAAAGCAGAACAACTAATAGTAGAAGAGAAAGTGAGTGTTATTTTTGGTGGGTGGACATCTGCAAGTCGTAAAACAATGAAACCAGTTTTTGAGAAATATGATCACTTACTCTTTTACCCAGTTCAGTATGAAGGATTAGAACAATCACCAAACATTGTTTATACTGGAGCTGCACCAAATCAACAAGTTTTGCCTGCCATAGATTGGGCAGGTGAAAATCTTGGGAAAAGATTTTTCCTCGTTGGTTCAGATTATGTATTCCCTAGAAGTGCAAATGAAATCATGAAAGGAAAAATTAATGAAATATCTGGTCAAGTTGTGGGAGAAGAATATCGTAATCTTGGAGATGCAAACTTTGATGACATAGTAGATAAAATAATACAAAGCCAACCGGATGTAATTCTAAATACAATAAATGGAGATAGTAATGTAGCATTCTTCAAAAAACTTCGAGAGAAAGGCATTACTCCTGCAGATATTCCAACCATATCGTTTAGCATAGCTGAAGATGAAATCAGACATTTGGGTTCAAAAGATATGCAGGGAGATTACGCCTCATGGAACTATTTCCAAAGTCTAGATACATTAGAAAATAAGAAATTTGTTGGCTGGCTACATAGGAGTTTTTCTTTATGCAAAAGCAGTTGAAGCGGCAGGAACGGATGATGTTAATGTAGTTAGAAAACACCTTGGGGGGATTACTTTTTCTGCTCCTGAGGGAATTATAGGCATAGATCCTGAAAATCAACACCTTTCAAAGGTAGTAAGGATTGGAAAAATTCTTGAGAATGGCCAATTCCAAATAGTATCTAGCTCTGAAGAACCAATTCAACCCATTCCGTATCCTACCTATAAAACAAAAGAGCAGTGGAATGCCTTCCTTGACGATCTGTATCATCAATGGGATGAAAAATGGGCAAACTCAGACACTGTTTCAAAAGAATCTCCTTGAAGAAATATGATTGTGTTATTTTCTAGTTATTTTAAAAAACTAATTACAGTAATGTTACTGCTAAGCTTGATTCCAGTAACTGTCATTGGTGTTAACCTATATGTTGATAAAATAAACACTGAAACAGATTTCCTAAAAAACCGATTGGTTTCTAGTTCTGCAATTGGTGCAGATAATATTGCAGACTGGATTTCAGAACGAAAGCAGAACATTGAAGAAATTGCAAAGAATCCATTAGTAATTTCTGAAACAAAAAATCTTTTAAAATCTAATGGTGAAGACAAAGAATTATTTCTTACAAAGGCTTCATTAGAAAAACGATTTATCATTGCTCTTGAAAGCCATAGATGGTTAGAAGATTTAAGAATAAGCAATACAGATACAGGAGAAGTTTTCTTTTACACAAGTAACATACCTCCAAAAACTAATCTTAAAGAAACAAAACATTTCCAAGATGCTCTTGAAGGTAAAACAGAAATAAGCGATGTCTATGCTTCTGAGGATATTATAAAAAATGAATATGGAGATTATGAAAAAGGGATCCCCACATTATTAATATCAACTCCCATCAAAAGTGAGGTAGGAATTGTAGGCATACTTACTGCACGTGTTGATATTTTTCAAATTGATTCTGGAATACTGAAACATCTAAAAGATTTTAGTAGTGAGGATGCATTTATTGTAAATTCTGAGGGATATTTACTTTCTAAACCTATATTTACAAATTCTATTTGGGATTCACTAGAGAAAAGACCCGAATTAGAACTTCAATTATTTAACTTAGATTCTAAAAAGATTGACGGTATATTTCATAATGTAGACAACAAAGAATCGTTGGTAAACATAGACGGTTATGAAAATTATATGGGAAATATTGTTGTCGGGGCAATAACTCCAATAAAAGAAACAAACTGGTATTTTGTAACCGAAATTAATAAAAATGAAGCTTTTTACAACATTTACTTTAATCAGATAGTTTTGTTATCTTCTATGGGCATTATTTTTGTCTCAGTTACAGGAATATCATTTTATTTTACATCTAGTCTAATTCGTCCTATTAAAAATCTCAAATTAGTAACTGAGCAAATAAAAACTGGAAATCTAGATATAGAAATAAACTCCTCTGGTAATGATGAAATTCATGACCTGACGGTTTCATTTGATTTAATGGCAAGATCACTAAAGCAGGCTCAGACTCTTCAGAAATCCACATTAAAAAAGTATCAAGAACTTTATGAAAAATCACCAGGTTTGAATCGTACGGTAAGCATGGATGGAATTATCATGGATTGTAACAAATCATATGCAGATGCTTTTGATTATACAAAAGATGAAGTAATAGGGAAATCTATTTTTGATTTTGTATCTGAGAAAGATCAAGATAGCATAAAGGATTCATTTGAAACTTGGAAAAAAACTGGACATGTTATAAATCGTGAGATTGTGTTTAAAAGAAAAAATGGAAGTTATTTTCCTGGTTTACTAAGTGCAAATGATCTTTTTGACGAAACCGGAAATCGTATTGGAAGTAACACGATTATCAGAGATATCTCAGACATTCGCAATGCACAAGAAGAAATTAAGGGATTAAAATTACAGAGATTGTCTACAATAGGTGAGCTAACAGCTCGAATTGCCCACGACATGAGAAATCCTTTGACTGTTGTAAAAAATATGGCGCAAGTTATTAAAATAAATCTAAAAAATTTGGATAAAGAAAGCGAAGAAAACTGGAATCGACTTGAAAGAGGAATTTATCGTATGTCGTATCAGATTGACGATGTTTTAGATTATGTGAGAGAAGTCCCTCTAATGAAACAGTCTGTAAAAATATCTGGAATCTTACAAGATGTATTAGAACGAATTATAATTCCTGAGGGAATTAAGATTCATCTGCCAAAAAATGATGCAACTATTGCTTGTGATATTGAAAAACTTCAGGTGGTTTTTGTGAATCTGATAATGAATGCGATACATGCTATTGATAATAACGAAGGAAAAATCACAATAAGCATTCTAGACAATTATGATAATGGCAAGTATGTTTTAATTGAAGTTTTTGATACTGGGTCTGGAGTACCACCCTATATTCTTAAAAATATTTTTGATCCATTATTTACAACTAAACAGATTGGTACAGGATTAGGATTATCAAGCTGC
>JAERMO010000053.1 GCA_016844465.1 Nitrosarchaeum sp.
GTAAAACAAATGTAATAAAATCCATAATATTGAGAAACGTAATCAATCCAGACGCATCTCCATAACTGTAAAGAAATTCTAACATGTATGGAATTATTAAAAAATATGAAAAAATGCAACCAGTAACAAATAATCCCAATGCTGGAAGTGCGATGCTACGTGTAACCTTAATTTCCCGCTCTTTTAATCCTGGTTTTATGAAACCTACAAACTCTTTGATTATCATTGGCATTCCAACCACTATTGCAACAAGTGCCGCAACATAAATTTGAGCAAAGAGTGCTTGTCCTGGCTCTGTTTGTATTAGTTGAACTCCTTCTGGTACCAAATCATTTTTCATATAATTTGTAATCTGTGCTGCAACGTTGTTCACTGGATCTAATGCGGGATAGTACAGTTGAACACCTGCAATATCTATCGGGTACAAATGACATGAAATTACAAATACAAAAATTGCCCCTACAACTAAAATGATTCTCAAAAAACGTTTTCTTAACTCTTGTATATGTTGATTGAAACCTTCAATTGATGACATCTAAAACATATCCATCTTAAACTATATCTATTTGCCTGGAATTGGCAGTAATTTTGATTCTGGCAATCCTGCATTTTTGAGTTCCTCTTGACTCAAATCTTGGAATTCTAATGATATGATGGCCTTGGTTTTGAATTTTTGTTCCATACTTTTAGCTAATGACGCAATGTCTTTTGCTGAATAAATCTCTCTTGAACCTTTAAGGAAAATTCTTTCTCCTTTCTCCATTTCTTTCCCACCAAATTTTTCTTGAAGAAAACTTGTGATTGATGGTAGCTCACTTCTTTTAATGTTGTTATAGTAATAGGTAATTCCTTTAACCGACTCATAGTCATATGGTGTACCATTTCTATACATGAAAAGACCTATGAATATTGCTTCTACCTCTGGTTCTCTAACGCATTTTATTTCCCAATTCAGTAATTTCTCTTCATTATAGACAAACTTTATCATTTCATCAGGAGCTATCTTCCAATATCTTGATCTTGCCAATTTGTTGTATTCCAAGTAATCTAATATAAATTTCAATGTCTAATTATTGCTGAATAATTTCAAAATTCCTACATGCTTGGGTCCTATCTTATTTGATAATATTGTTTGCCTAAACTCTAAATACTGAAATTTTTGATTTTATTACTAACATTATTTTATACTGGATATCTGTTTCCATATTACAAAAATAAAGAACTAGTGGTACTGATTATTTTTGATCTTTTTGTATGGTAAAATCCAAAATCTGTTTTCAATTATTATAATTTCACAGTTATTTGATCTTTAATCTGACATTATGTTTCTTGGAAATAATTACTTCAATGACTAGACCTGCAATTATCACACACAATACTGTAACTACCGACCATAATAACTGAATTGATGGATCTGGGGTTGATACTTGAGGCATTGCAGAAGATATAGTGGTGGCTGCTTCATCAGCTGGCATCGCTTTAAGCGCCATCTCTGGCATTTCTGAAGAAATAGATTCCATCATGGGTTCTGATTGTTCAATATTATATTCTGTGTAAACCCCCTTTTGGATAATCTGAGATGAAAACCATGCCGCTAAGGACAATCCTCCAAGGGTTGCCAATCTATGAATTCTTGTGAAAGAATTAAAAAGAGATTTGCTATTTTTTGCAGGCTCGGACATTTTTGATGGCAGTATTATTATTGCAAGCTTGTCTACAGTGTAAAACTTCATGTCTCGAGATTTAGTATTCTTTTCAATATTTGCAATTTTTACCACTCCTGAATCCTGCATCTTTTTTAAATGGTATATTACTAATGGTAATGAAATCTTTGTTTTTTGTGATATTTGATTTGCAGACATTGTCTCATTAAATAAAATCTTGAGGATCTCTCTACTTGAATCCGAACTTAATATCTCTCCTATTGCCTTTATCTTTTGATCTTCAGTAGATAAAATTTCTACTCTATCTGAAATGGATATTGGATCATTTTCCTCATCGTTATTCATTTACTCAATTACATTAGAAGGAACTTATTAACACTGTTGTTAAATCAAGTTCTAAATTCTTTTTGTTTTTCTAAAGGTTGATTTGTAAAATTTCTTATTTACCTGATTCGAGGTATAGTATCTAATGGATTATGTGATTATGATTGGAGTTGCATTAAGTGGCAAAACCACCTATAGAGAAGTAAATTTTACTAATCATGAGGTTATAGCGTTATCTTATTCTGATAATAATCGAAATGAGGAGATGAGAGTTATTGAAGAATATCTTAAAGAAGGAAAAAACATAGTAGTCGACGATACTAATTTGACACGTAAAATTAGACAGATGCATATAGATTTGGCTAAAAAATACAGTGCAAAAATAATTGGGATTTTTATGAATACATCATCAAATTTGTTACACCAGAGACAACTGAGAAGACACAATCCATTTCCCTTGGTAGCAATAAATAAACAGCTTAAAGAACTTGAAACTCCTCTAAAAGAAGAAGGATTTGATTCGTTGATTGTAAAAAAAGATTACGTCCAGCCAAATGGGACATAACATGTTTAATTCCTTTTACTTTTATATCGAAATTAAAGTTTCATTTTAAGTGTAAAAGCATAAAACTAGTAGGAAGATAGATTAACCTCATTTTTATTTTTCAAATCATTCATGACTATTTTTAATGTGCATGTGACCATTGAAAACAAATCCGGCATTAGTGATCCTGAAGGTGAAACTATTCTAAATGATCTTGTATTGAAAGGTACTCACTCCACAATAACTGGAATTAAAACTGCAAAAATGTTAAAATTCACAATCAAAGAAAAAGATAAAAAATCTGCAAAACATAAAATCCAAGAAATCTGTGATGAATTACGCATTTACAATCCAATGGTAAGCAAAGTCACAATTGACGTATTTGATTCTTAATTTTATCTGATCATATCCTGTTTATTCAATTGGAATTTTGAAAAAATATGTGACACCTGTATAAATTACTATTTTTTTTGACGCAAAATGTGATCTCTTTTCATCCCATTATTCTGATAACATGTGTTGTATCCTTGTCAAAATTCATGGGGGATCTTTCTCCTATTTCCACATAATAGTAATTGCGATCAGATGGGATAATTCGTGTTTTTTGGCTAGATTCAAATTAAATATGTCTGAAGATTATTCTAATTGTGAAAGTAGGCATAATTGTTTTTCCAGGAAGCAACTGTGATCGAGACATGTATCATGTATTGACTGATGTTTTCAAACTTAAAGCCGAATATTTTTGGCACGAAAAAGGATTGCCAAAAAACATTGATGCTATAATACTTCCTGGTGGATTCTCTTATGGTGATAGATTAAGATCCGGGGCAATTGCAGCTCATAGTCCAATAATTAACGATGTTAGAAAAATGGCAGAAAAAGGAATTCCAATTTTAGGTGTATGTAATGGATTTCAAATTCTTGTAGAAGCTGGTTTATTGCCTGGTGCATTGCTCAAAAATACATCTCTTAATTTTATGTGCAAATGGACTAATCTGATAGTTGAAAATAACAAGACTCCATTTACAAATAAACTAAAACTACATCAAAAAATTCCTATTCCAATTGCAAACGGTGAAGGAAGATATTATGTAGATGATGATACTCTTAAAAAATTAAAGAGAACAAATCAAATTGTATTTAGATATAGTGAAGTAGTAAATGGTTCTACGGATAGAATAGCTGGAGTTTGTAATGAAGATGGCAATGTAGTTGGCATGATGCCTCATCCAGAAAGAGCAACTGAATCCGAAATCAATCCTATTGATAATAAACCATCTTCTTTGATTTTTGAATCTCTGATTAAAACAATTGGTGTCAAAAATTGAGTTTGGAACCTCAGGAACTAGATGATCTTACCTCCAAGATTGGAAGAAAACCAACACCCACTGAATTACAAATTGTAGCTGCGGAATGGTCTGAGCATTGTTCATACAAATCATCAAAGATACACCTTAAGATGTTACCAATGAAAGGACCACTAGTTATTTCTGAAAAAGGTTATGATTCTGGAGTTTTAGATGTTGGTGATGGATATGTAATAACTGCACACATTGAAAGTCATAATCACCCATCAGCTGTTGAACCATATGGGGGGGCTGCAACTGGTGTTGGAGGAGTTATCCGTGATATTCTTTCAACAGGAACAAGACCGATTGCTATTTTGGATGGTTTGAGATTTGGAGATATTGAAAAAGATTTGCAAGCAAGATGGCTTTTTAAAAATGCTGTTACTGGGATAGCTGACTATGGAAATTGCCTAGGCATTCCCACAATTGGGGGGGAAGTTGAGTTTGACGAATGTTATTCAAATTATGCTTTAGTGGACGTAGCTGCTATTGGATTTGGAAAGAAAAAGGATTTGATTAAAAACCATGCTAATCGAGGTGATCTCGTAGTCTTACTTGGAGGTTCTACTGGAAGAGATGGAATCGGAGGATCACAATTTGCTTCTGATTCTTTGGAATCTGAAGATAGATCTGCAGTACAAATCCCAGATCCATTTATTGAAAAATTGATCATTGAAACAATACTTGAAGCCAGAAATCAAAATCTTATCAACGCAATGAAGGATCTTGGTGGCGGTGGATTGTCTTGTGCAGTATCTGAAACTGCAGACGCATTATCTATTGGGATTGAAATGGATGTAGATAAAGTTCATACTCGTGAATCTGATATGAGTCCTGACGAAATTATGGTGTCTGAATCTCAAGAGAGAATGTTAATAATAACAAATAATGAAAAACTCAAAAAACTAGAAAAAATTTGTAACAAATTTCACGTTAAATGTTCCGTTATTGGTCATGTGACTTCTGATAGTATGATGCATGTAAAAAAAGGCAAAAAAACATGTGCCAATCTCCCAACTACCGTTGTTGCAAACGCGCATCTTTTGGATAGACCTTCCAAAAAACCTTCATATCTCGAAAACATCGAGCAAGAAAAAAAACTTAGTCCGATTTCAAATTACTCAAAAATGATGATGAGGTTACTTTCATCTCCTAACATTGCAAGCAAAATTTGGATATATGGACAATATGATCATGAGGTTGGAATTAGAACTGTAATAAAACCCGGTAAAGACGCATCTGTTCTACGACTTGATAATGGCAAATTTTTGGCTGCAAAAATAGATGGAAATCCAAAACACTGTTACATTAATCCAAGAGAAGGAGCAATTGGATGCTTTGAGGAGGCTTGTAGAAATGTTGTTTGTACTGGAGCAAAACCAATTGGAATGCTTGATCATCTACAATTTGGAAATCCAGAAAACCCCGAAATTTTTTGGACCTTTTTGGAATCATTAAAGGGTCTAACTGATTTTGCAAAATATTTTGAAATTCCATGTGTTGGTGGAAAGGTTAGTTTGTATAATGAAACCCCCTCGGGCCCAATTAAGCCTACTCCACTAATTGGAATCTTGGGCCTAATTGAGAAAAAACCACTACACTCTCAGAAAATTACGAGTGGTGATTATCTCGTAATAATCGGTGAGACTAAAAATGAATTGGGAGGTTCTGAATATTTTGAATATATTCACAAATTTGTTGGAGGGAAATGCCCTATTGTAAATTTTAAAGAATCAAAAACTAACATGAATGCAGTTTTAGATGTAATTGGGAAAGATTTTCTAAAGGCGGTACACGATTGTTCTAAAGGTGGTCTAGCAGTAGCTGTTTCAGAATTATGCATGATCAATCAAATTGGATGTGATGTCTCATTGGAAAAAGTACCAGGTCCAAAATTGGATGCTGATAGAACCCTATTCTCTGAAAGTCATTCAAGATATCTTGTTGTTCTAGACAAGAAAAACCTCAAAAAACTTGAAGAATATCTAAGAAAGAACAAAGTTTCATACAACCTGATTGGGCAATTTGGGGGCGAAAATATCCGATTTAGTAGTGGACACAAACCTATAATCGATCTAAGAGTTGATAAGGCTCAAAAAACTTGGTTTAATTCGTTAAAGGAATTAGTGCATGGTTAAAGAAAATTGTGGTGTAGTTGGAATTTTTAGTCTTAGTGGAACGAATGTCGTTCCAATGGCAATTGATGCCCTTAGAGCATTACAACATCGAGGACAAGAAGCATGGGGACTCGCAATTCCAAACAAAGAACCATTAAAAAGATTAGGTCTGGTATCTTCTGCTTCATCTGAATTTAAGAAAATTAGCGAGGATTATTCTTCTCCATCAGTAATTGGTCATGTTAGATATTCTACTATGGGAAGAAGTACTCTCGAAAACGCACAACCGCTTAAAGTCAAGGATCTTTGTATTGCTCATAATGGGACAATTGCAAACGTCCAAGAATTGTCAAATTTAGTTGGAGGATGTTCATTTACTCCCCAAAATGCAAGTGATACACTAGTTGCTGCACAGAGACTTGTATCACTAATTTCAGAAAATGGACAAATGGGAAAAGCGTTGGCAATACTGAAAAATGAAATGATTGGTTCTTACTGTTTTACGTTTATCACCGATGATAATTCTGTATATGCGGCCAGGGATCCTAAGGGCTTTAGACCCATGGTTTTGGGTTACAAGGAATCTGATGACACTTACATCATAGCGTCAGAATCATCCGCAGTTTCTGCAGGAGGTGCCACACTGCAAAGAGACGTCAAACCCGGCGAATTGATCAAACTCAGTAAAAATGGATTAGAGACAGAAAGATTCTCTGAAGATACTTCTCGTGCTCACTGTTCTTTTGAATTTACTTACTTTGCACATCCTTCAAGCAACATGGAGGGTGCCAACATTTACATCTCAAGAAAAAGAATCGGTCAATTTCTGGCAAAAAAATTTCCGATTAAAGATGCTGATCTTGTTATACCTGTTCCAGATTCTGCAAGGCCTGCTGCCCTTGGATATGCTCAAGAATTAGGTATTACCTTTGATGAAGGTCTTCTCAAAGACCGCTATAGCAAGAAAGGTCCCTTACGGAGTTTCATTGAACCTCATCAAAGTGATCGAATTGAAATTAATCGATGGATCATCCCAATTAAAGAAATAATTGATGGAAAACATGTAGTTGTAATTGATGACAGTCTAGTTCGCGGTACTAGCTCAAAGGCAATCATTCAAGCATTAAGACGTGCAGGGGCAAAAAAAATAAGCATGGTCATTACATACCCTCCAATAAAATTCCCCTGTTATGCTGGAATTGATTTTCCTTCCCAAGAAGAGCTTGCAACATTCTCAAATGGCAAGGAAATGAATGACGAAGAATTAACTGAAATGGTCAGAAAAAGCATAGGTGCTGATTTTTTGGGTTATAATGACGCTGAAAACCTAGCAAGGGCAGTTGGGATTCCAAAAGATTCAATGTGTTTTACCTGTTCGTCTGGAAATTATGAGTCATTGGGAATTACACCCGAATTTAAAACTCGTTTAGAGATGAAAGGAGAGTAAAATGGAAACTGCATATGTTCTAGTCAAAAGTGAAATGGCACATGAAATGGAAGTCATGCGTGAACTTCTAAAAATTAAGGCAGTAAAAGAAGCAAAGGGCACTTTTGGGGTTTATGATATTTTTGCCAAAGTCGAGGCAAATACATCTAAAGAAGTGTCTGATACCATTACACAGCAAATTCGAAAAATAAAAAATGTTGTTTCTACAACTACTTTATCTGTAATTCCAGACCACGATAAAAAATAACTTTATTCTTTAAATATAGTTTTTTTATATTCTAGTTATGAAAGCTGTTTGGAATAATATGGTGATAGCAGAAAGTGATTCTACTATAATAGTTGAGGGAAATCATTATTTTCCATACGATTCGATAAAGGAGGAATATTTTCACAAGACGACACTTACCTCTTTTTGTGGTTGGAAAGGAATGGCAAACTATTATTCTATAACTATTCATGGAAAAACCCTAAAAGACTGTGCTTGGTATTATTCTGAACCCAATGACGCTGCAAAAAAAATCAAAGGAATGATTGCATTTTGGAATGGTATTGAAGTAATTTAATCGGAATGGCCGAAACAAAAGAGCATGTGAGACATTACTGGATAAGACATAAAGACGGTTATCTTTTTTGTGGAATTTGCAAAAAGAAAAAGAGTGATTAAAATTGAATTATTGTAATGTCTGATTTTAAAATAATCTGGAATATCCTATAATTTAGAATTCAATTCAAATGAAAATAAAAAATAACGTTATTTTTAATTTACTTTGATATGTTTTTATACCTCTAATTATTTGGTTTAATATTGAAAAAATATACGATTTTGTTCTCATTTACTATTTCAGCACTTATCATCTCTTTGACATTATCTAACGCATTTGGTCAAACAATGCCATCTATCGAAGAGATCAGTGGAAAATATGTAGACGACAAAGTCGGAGTTGAAATCGTATTTCCACCGGGCTGGTCTGGAATGACAATGGGTCTACCTGAAGGATCAATGGCAACCGTTTCTCCAGGTGGGATGACATCAATGAATGAAAATTCATTTACTGCCATGACTCTCATGACTAGTGAGAAAATAAAGTCAGACACACCTCCAAAATCTCCTATTGCTCAAGAAGAATCACAGTGCGATACACCATCTACAAATCCTACAACTGTTGGTGGAGTGTCAGCAACTGAGACTATCATATCGTGTAAAAATGAAGATGGAACTATGATTAAATTAAAGACCATATCTGCAGAGACTATAAC
>JAERMO010000124.1 GCA_016844465.1 Nitrosarchaeum sp.
AACCACTTGGATGAGAATGGACGATTCCAACATAACTCATATCAAAAGGCAAAAAAGAGTGAGGGAATCCCGCAAATGTGGGTCCAGAATAATTAAACGGTGGAATCACTAGTCCATCAATTATGATCTGCCCTTGTTTTGATTTACCTTTCAAAATAAGAATACATTCATTGGGATGCTTCATTTGGCAATAAGATAAAATGCTATCTAGAACATTTTTTTGTAAAGAAACCTGCCTTTCAAGTTTTTTCTTTTTGAATAACATGTCAAGATGTAATAGTTCAGAACTAATTAAATTTAGGATAAGTAATAGTATAAACAATATTAGAGAATTTTCTTAGTTTGACTTCAATATCAGAGATTAATTTGAGAATATTAGAATGAGATTCATTGATTTCATCTTGAAATGTTTTGATTTTTAATTCAGAATTTTCTTTATCAGATAGAGCATTTTTCAGATCGCTTGTAAGATCAGATAATTCATCGGATTCAAGTACAATCATTTGATCTTGAATGTTTTGTCTTTTATCTACAAATGCAGTTACTTGTTTGATAAATCCATCTAACGCTTCTTCTGTTTCAGTTATTTGTGAAAAGGATTTTTCAGTGTCTTTAACAGAGATGGAGCCCGAAGTAATCCCTTTTCGAACATTTTCTAAAATAAGTATTATTGAATCTCTATTCTTGGAAAGCAATACCTCAAATGGATCTTCAATTAATTTGGACAGAAGATTTTTTTGTTCTTTATCCAATGATGAAACATATTCATATCTACTAAGAGGTCTGGAAATTTTTGTGAATTGTGAGTCGATTTCATTTTTTATTTGATTTTTTTTAACAGTAAATTCATCCAAAATTCGTTTTAGATCCAAAAATTTTCCATAATCATCGGAAGTTTGTATTTTTTTAATTGAATCTTCAAAGGAAAGAATTTTTTTGTTAAGGGAATCAATAAAACTATGGATTTCAACAATTCTTTGTTCTTTCTTAGCAACATTATTTTCTAAATCAACGATTTCTTTTAACAATTCTAAAATTTCAGCAGAGATGAATTTGGTATGTTCATAATTTTTCAACAGTTGCTGAATTTCAATATGGTTTGAATTCATTTGTATTAAAATTTCTTTTAATTTTTCTGCATATTTTTTGGCAAAAATGTGTATTACTCTGGTCTGGCGTCCAAGGACATCTCCAATTTTTTTTAACATTTGATTTAAAATGACACTTAGATTTTCAGCATCATCATAAGAGGTAATATTAGGTAAATGTGTTGCATCTTTTTTTATCATGTCAATTACTTGTTGTTTGCCTCTAACTACAATTATTCTAAGGTGTTTATCTATTTCATCAACCTGAAGATTATCTTTTTCAAGGGTATTTCCGATCATGATGAGTTCTGTAATCAATGGTTCAGTATTGTTTCTGAATGATTTTATGTCAGACAAAATCCGCGTTGTTCTTAATTCAAGTATTTGATGGATAATTTTAGATACGTCAGACAACTGAATTTGTTTTTGTGAAGGAATTTCTTCAGGTATTTTTTCTTCTTTCTTTTTACCCCATCCAAAGACCATTTGTTAAGGTTAAGCTTCGGGGATTAAATGTGTTAGAGAAATAAAATTTAAAACTTACTCAGAAATACAAACAACATGATAAAAAATGTGAGAAAATCATTTCATACTGGTTCAGTAAAGAAAACTATTACGATCAAAACATCAAAAGAAAAGGTTTGGCGAAAAATAAGCAACATAGTAGGACTTTCATCGTGGGTGATAGATGTTAAAAAAACGACATATCTTTCGAAGAAAAGAAGAAATGTCGGAGCAATACGTAAGATCACATTTACGGATGGCAATACTATAGAAGAGCACATAGTTGCATGGAAAGAAAAGGAATATTTTACATATATTGCAACAGAGGGGTTACCCCTAAGAGTATACGTGGCAACAATTACTATCAAATCAAAGAACAAAAAAACAACTCAGTTAACATGGCAATCTTATTTCAATAGTAAAAAGATGTCAATAAGACAATTTATGAAATTTGTAACATTTATGGGAACATTTTATGAGACATCTTTAGAGAATCTAAAAAGATCACTAGAAAAATAGCATTAGGAGATACAGGGAAATCAAAGTGTAAATAGGATATCACAAAAATAAATTCATGAGTGATATGCGCTATATCATTATAGGTATTGTATTTATTTTTTCAGGGTTTTTGATTTTAGGTGTATTTGGACATGACTATCAAATTGCAAACACAGAAGCCAGCGAGTTTGGTGAATGTTATGAGTATTATGATGACAAAGAACCAGTCATAGTCAACTGCTCATCGAAGATATTTGATCAAACTTTATTTTTTGCAATTGTTGTAGCATTGATTGGGAGTGGAATCATATCGTTGATCAAAGGGGTTAAAGGCAAATGGGATAATGATGTCAGATCAGAAGACATGGTAGGCCCTGGTGGTGACAAAAATCTAGAAAAAGACTAGACCAAAAACAAAATTAACAGTAGAACAAAATGTAGTTATTTTTGAGTAATTATAATTCCTCTAACTCTTCATGGTTATCTTCTTTTAACCGCTGAAAATAGATTTCTTCATAAGGCATATCTCTGGTTTTACTTACAAAAAGCATATTTAACCTTAAGGTATGTTTTGTTCTTAATTTATGCCCAAAATGTAGTTGTAAAAATGGGTAATTTTTCAAAACACATCATGTAAAAAAAAGAGAATGTCATCTAAAAATTTCCAGAAATAATTTCACATGTGATTTTTTATCAGTGTAGTTCGATAATTTTTTTCATATTTACAAATACTTGTTCTATTTCTATCATTCTTTCATTGAATTGTTTATCGGTCAGTTCGTGTGGTTTTATTAAAGTAATTAATACTTCAGATTCATCGCCACTAGAAACTATTCGCATTGGAACATTCCATGTTGACTCTTGATCAATAA
>JAERMO010000125.1 GCA_016844465.1 Nitrosarchaeum sp.
GATTTCTAATATCGGATTTGATAAATTTTGCCTTATTGGAATCAACAAATTTTTTGATGTTTGAATAAAGACCGCTGTTAAGATTATCAACAATTATTGGAATGTGTTTCTTTGCAATAAGTAGCTCTGTTAAGTGTGAACCTACAAATCCAGCTCCTCCAGTTACAAGTATTTTCATAAAATCACTTTGATGAATTTTCTCGTATAAGATTCACGACAGAGTATAAAATTATGGATGTCATTAACAAAACAGTGCCAAAAATTATTGTACCAACCCCTATTACTGCAATACTCAATAGAATCTGCCTCGTTTCTGTGAATCCTTGAATTGTCATTATTGTAAAGATTAAACCAATTGCAAGAAAAATTATTCCAGGAATACCATAGAATTTCAGAGGATGCTCAATCGAGATGAATTTTAGCGTGCTTAGTGTAACAGTTGCACCATGTGAAATAGGATGATGGGTTGATGTTTCACCTTCATAAGAGACCACTATTGGAACTTCTGCAATTTTGAATCCCTTTTTGCTTGATTTAATGAGAATTTCATTAGATACTCCCATACCTTGTTCTGATGGTGTTATTTCTGAAAGAATATTTTTGCTATATGCTCGAAAACCACTTTGAGAATCAGTTACATTTTCTTCTAAAGAAGTATTGGCAAGTTTAGTGATAAATTTTATTCCAGCTTTTCTATATTTTGGAATATTTTTCGGGTTACCTTCAAGAAATCTTGAGCCTATGACCATATCTGCTTGATTTTTAATTATTGGCTCTGCCACAGGCATAACATCTTCAATTCTGTGTTGACCATCAGAATCTAATGTTACTAAAACATCACTACCTAATTCTCGTGCTTTAAGAAAAAGTGTTCTTATAGCAGCACCATATCCTAGATTTCTTTCGTGGTTGATTACAATCGCACCCATTTTTTCTGCTATTTTTCCAGTTTTATCAGTTGAGCCATCATTACATACAATGATAGTATCAGTTATTGCTCTTAGATTTTCAATGATTAAAGCTATATTCCTTTCTTCATTATATGCTGGAATGCCTACAGTAATTTTCACGTTAATCACTTGGTATCTTTTTTCAACATTTTGTAACCATTATAATACATTGTAAAATCTTTGAAACTTCTAACGCTTAACAATTTTTTAAGAATATAAGAAGGTCGGAAATAATATTCACGATAGGCTCTTTTTGCCCAATATGCCAAATCTTTGGCAGATAGTGAACTTGTAGTTAAAACTGGTGCTTGTATTCCTCCACCACCTACACCAGCATATACAAATTTATCCCATGTATCATCCAATTGAATAAGGCCTGATTTTATAGCCTCATCATACAATTTGTTACCAGGAAATGGCATAGTAATGGCAAACTGAGCATATGTGCAATCTATTTTTTTTGCAAATTCAATTGTTTTCTTAATTGTTTCTTCAGTTTCTTGTGGCAATCCAATCATAAAATATCCTACTGTTTGAATTCCAGCGTCATGAGTCCATTTAACAGCATCCTCAGCTTGTTTGAGAGTAGCTTTACCACCTTTAATTTCATGAATGAATACTCCATGTTCTATTCCGTATGAGATCATTCTACACCCTGCATTTTTCATTTCCAAAAGTAATTCTTTATCAACTAAATCTACACGAGTTTCTGCATCCCAATCTAATTTGAAACCTAGCTTTTGTGGTGTCATCTCTTTCATTAACTTCATGGTTGCTTTTCTGTTTAAAGACATTACATCATCATAGAAAGTTAATTCTTCAATTCCATATTCTGAATGAAGATATTTTATATGATCAACAACATATTCTGGGGATTGGTTTCTAAATTTTAATCCAAAACTATTTTCTCTATTACAATAATTACAAAAAAATGGGCAACCTCTTGACCACATAATACTACACCATTTTTTACCAGTACTTTTTGGGGGATGAGGATGATAACCGTCTGGAAAATGTGGTAATTTATGATAAGCAGGATATGGTAATGAATCCATGTTATCTATGTAAGGTCTTGGAGCAGTTGGAACTATTTTTCCTTCTTTTCTAATAAATAATCCTGCAACTTCAGATAGTGGTTTTCCATTAACAATTTCTTCAATTTGTTCTTCTCCTTCATCATATACGATCACATCTAACGCTGGACATTTTCTCATAGTCACATCAGCTAAAACAGCATGAGGTCCACCCAAAATTGTTAAAATGTTTGGATTTATTTTTTTTACTGCTGTAGCGGCTTCCAAAGCTGGATTTGCAAAAGGGGTAAATGCACTAAACCCAACCAAGTCAGGATTGTGTTTTTTAACAGCCATGTTTACATCGTAAACATAATTTTTTGAAAAATTACCATCAAGAATATCTAAAACATTCACATTTGGTAATCGTTCCAAAACACCAGCAAGATATGCTAATCCCAAAGGTGGTTGTGGATGAGGATCTTGATCTGAACCACCTTGTAAAGCATTTGACCCTGTAGGGGGCCTAGTAAGTAGAATTTGTTTATATTTCATAATTAAAACAGAGTCTAATCATTATTTAAAGATCAGTAGAAATTATTTTGACAAATCATTAAATCAATTAAAAAATTTAATTTTAGAGGCATTGAATGAATAGTGTAATTAATCTGATTTTATGAGTATCCAAAATTATTCATATTGTTTTAATCCGTATCAACAAATCAAGTATAATTGAATTTAAAATATATAAAAAAACCAATTATTAGAAATCCAATTGTAGTTCTATCTTCAATCATAACAATTGGAATAGCAATTAGAATTCTTTTTGTTCCATTTGAAATTCCGTTGAATTCAGATAATTTTGCATATTTTATGTATGCAATAGATCATAGTTTAGGACAAAATTCAACAATGCAAGTTTCCAATAACGGTTGGTCGCTTTTTGTAAGTTTTTTCTTTTCATTGTATAATTCAGATGGATTATATGGCACTACAGAGAATTTTGTCAGTTGTAATTTCTTCGCTAACAGCAATTCCAATTTATTTTCTGTGTAGAAAATTTTTTGATGAAAGACTTGCATTATTAGGAAGTTTAATTTTTGTTTTTGAACCAAGAATAATTCAAAATTCAACTTTTGGAATTACGGATCCCTTATACATTTTGTTAATAGTTATTGGAATGGTTTTCATATTAAGTTCAGGTTATAATAAGAA
>JAERMO010000126.1 GCA_016844465.1 Nitrosarchaeum sp.
GATTTCCAATGTCCTGCTTTTGTTCCGGGACTACAAGATCCTATTAAACCAGAGAATGTTATAGATTCTGATAAAGAAAAAACATATGATGTTATTGTAATTGGTGCCGGAATAGCTGGACTTGAAGCTGCCAATGAATTAGATTTTGAGGGGATGGATGATGTGATGGTACTTGAGACACGAGATAGAATTGGAGGCAGAGTAAATACAATTACTGATAATGGCACAGCTCTTGATTTGGGAGCTTCTTGGATACATGGGGTGAGTATGGCGTATGATTCAGAGGGAAACGTGATTGGGTACAATAATACTAATCCCAATCAAAACCCAATTTACAAAATTGCACATTATAACAATATCATAGTAACCACAACTGATGGTTCAACTGTACTTCGATATCCTTCAGGTGCTGTAGAGTACTCTGAATTATTTTACCAAATGATATCTGATTTTGAAACTTATTATGAGAAAATGACCAGTAACCGACCTGACCATAACTACACTTTTGAAAATGTACTGAAAGAGTTTAAGGCTGCTGACCCTATATGCAAGGGAAATCCAGAAATGTGTACATTTGCTATCACATCAGATTACGAGATGGAATTAGGGGGTGACATTGATTATATCCCAGCAGAAAGCATCGGCAGCAGTCAATATTTTAACAATTGGGAGGATGAAGTCATCTTTCCCAATGGATATAATCAAATTGCTAATTGTCTAGCTGAAGGACTAAATATAAAACGTGCAACTGTAACAAAAATAAATTATGCAATCTCGCCAATAGAAATATCCACTGACATGGGAATTTTTAAAGCAACTCATGTGGTAAGTACAATTCCTCTTGGTGTTTTAAAGGAAAACATGACAGAACTATTTGATCCTCCTTTTGAACAAAACAAGACAAATTCTATAAACAATCTTAAGATGGGTACACTAGACAAGACTTATCTAATTTTTGATAAGGAAGAAGTAATGAAAGATCCATATTGGGACGAACTGAATCAAGAGTGGGCTATACGTGGTGATGATTGGGAACCCTATGATTCATCATGGAGATTCTTTGTGGACTTTCACATGTTTACTGACAAACCCATTATTTTAGCATTCAACGTTGGTAGTACGGCAGAAAGATTAGAGCACGAAACTGACGAAACAATCAAACAACAAATAATGGAAGCGCTGAGAAAAACGTATCCATATTCTACGATTCCAGATCCTGTAAAAATTATTCGTACTTCATGGGCAACAGATCCTCTATCATTTGGGACGTACTCGTTTATTCCGGTAACTGGAACTACATCTGATATAGATGAATTAGCAAAGCCTGTTGATGATAAACTCTTTTTCGCAGGAGAATCAACCAGCACACGTTATTATGGAACGGTTCATGGTGCATATATTTCTGGATATAAAGCAGCTCAAGAAATTCTAAACTTGAACAATAATGTAGATACCATTCGTGAACAATTAGATCACGGAATTCACAAAGACGACATATGTGAAAAAGAACAGATGTTAGACGATGAATTTTCTGAGGATCCAAAATGCATTCCAATTCCGTCCTGAATCTGACTCATCAAAGTCATGCTATAATTTTCATAAATCGAGTCTTGTAATTGTTCTAAGGACCCATCATAAAACGTCAAGCCCTAAGATCTAAAATAATTGAATTTTCTATTTAGTTTTGAGTTTTGATGCGAGGTTTATTTGTTTGGCGTATAGTTACTGCCGGTCTGTTGATTATCTTGTTATTTTCGTAGATGAACATTTGCTTCTTTGCTAGCTCTTCAAAGAACAGTTCAGTCGGAACTATAGCTTCGGGAGAAAAGCTTCCTCTTTCTTTGATAGCGCCTTTTTTTATCATCTGTGCAATTATGCTTGCCGAAATGCCTGTGTCTATGTTACATCCTGCATCTTCCCATCCATCAAGTGTTGGCGCAATGCATTCCATTTCTATCAATTTCTCTTTTCCATCTTTCTCACCGAAGACTCGTAACCAAAGGCATTCCTTTTCTTTGTATCCTTTGGGAATATTCAGTCTACGTAATATTGCAGTAAGAAAATCCACTGGTTTTATCTTTATTTTCCTAAATTCTATTTTTTTAGATTCACTTAGACCAGAATTGATAAACATTTTGATTGTCTTAAAGGAATGATCTGGAAACCCTGCATAGAATCGAACATTTTTCAAACCTTTGCTACTAAAGTAATGATAGAATGTGTATGGTTCTGAATGTTCTGCCAAGAAGCATTTTTGATTGCCTATGAACTTGTGGTTGCGTTCTTCTATGGTTGACATGGGAGATTTTTTGATAAACTTGCCGTTTTCCAGAATTGTTGCGTGATGAGTGAATTCGTATGCAACACTTTCAATAGAGAATGGTACAACGAATTCTTTCATGTTAGAATCCCATGCAAAGCCAACTTCTATGGTGTTTATTTTGTCCAGTTTTTTAGATGCATGTCTTAACATGACATTGCCGATTCCTGGAACTGAACCACATCCTGTGATGTGGGTTAGATTTTTTTCTTTTAGTGTGTGATTAAGCTTTAACTGTTCTTTAGTCATTGATATTGTAGAACCCAGATCAATGCTGTGAACGTTTGATTCGATACACATTTTTAGAGATTTAAGATTGATATCGTCCTCTGCACAATTAATTACAACATTAGCATTTGAACGTTGTATTATTTTCTGAATTTTTTCTGTATCTTTTATGTCTGCCAAAATGAAATATGCAGAACGTTTGTAACAATTCAATAAATCTCGGCTTAGGGGTTTTTCTCTGTCAATAAGTAGCACCGAATATCCTTTTTCAAGCAGATCCCTGCAAACAATTTTCCCCTGCATTCCAAGGGCACCAAGAATTATAAAATCATAATTCAATGTTTTACGTTATATTGATGATAGATAAATTTTTTTATTAACA
>JAERMO010000127.1 GCA_016844465.1 Nitrosarchaeum sp.
CTACTACAATAGCACCAATGATACATAATACCTTATAATTAACTGGACTTCCTAGTCTCTCTGGAACTATATCAACATTCAATTTCTTCAAATTTAAATTTCAATCTCACATATGTTGTACATTAATTTTTTTGAAGATAAACATGGTTCAAATAAATTAATTTGGAATTACATTTAATATTGTACTTTCCTGGAATGATGTCTTTTTTAATTGAATTTTAACTACAACCATATTTTTCTCAAGGTCCATTTTTACATTATTGAATATGGTTTCATACTTTTTTATTTTTTTACCATCAGTAGATACTTCATATCCATTTGAAATTAGTAGACCATTATCAATTAACTGATTTATTTTTCTATAACCAGATGTTTGAGGGACTTTGCAGTGTTCCAAAACAGTTGCAATTATTAGGGATTCATCTAAGACAGTGTCAATTATTGCTTTTTTATCTTCGTCTGCAAATGACTCTAGAAATATTTTGGCCAATTCTTGATCTTTAATTGTAATCCAGTTATCAGTTTCTTTCTTTTGTTGTTTTACATCTATTATATTTTGTAGGAATTTTGTCTCCAAGCCATCTGCACCTGCTCCAAAAAACTCTCTTAGTACACTATCAAATTTGTAAAAATCCTTTATTGCCTGCGCAATACCCATACCGTGACGCTCCATTAATCGTTGTTCAATTTTATTTAATGTTGCTTTACCAAGATTTTGCTCAATAGACTTACGTAAAGATGGGGCCAATAAATTATCTAGGCTATTTTCCAATAGCATTATTGCATAAATAATAAGTATTAAACTAATTGGAGTATATTTTAGAAATAACAGATCCTGAAAATTGGATATAAAATAATATTTTTAATTGTTTCAGGAATATTTTTTAAAAATAAGATCTAGTAATTTTTAGGATCAAAGGCACTATTACGCATGAATCACACATAACAATACAATTGAATACATTGTAGTTATTTGTACAAAGTAGTAAGTGTTTGAATATAACACACCAATGCATATCACCAAAAGTGGGAATGAGTAAGTAGTAAAAAATGAATAATACGCACGTAATACATGAGGTTTGGGTAAATTGACATTACAAGAAAACAGGATTCTTAGAAAAACAGACAATGTGTCGATCAGAATAGATTCAGACTTGAATAATAAATTACATGAAAAATGTATTGAACAAAAAATTAGTCTCAATACTTTGATAAATCATCTTTTAGAAAAGCAAGTTAATTGGAATGAATTGATTAATGAGATGGGGTGGATTTCAATGTTTAGATCTACATTTTGTGAACTGATGGATTCCAATTCTAAGGGAACAATACAAAAAATTGCAGAAACAACAGGCACTATTGATCTCAAAAACTCATTGAACTATTTTTATGGCTATATCAATCTAGAATCGGTTTTGGATCTATTCAAGAAAAGATGTCAAAACATGAATGTGCAATTTAGAGTAATCCCAATAAACAATACAATCAAAATAATAATTCAACATGATCTTGGTAAAAACTGGCCTTTTTTCATAGTAACACAAATGAATTCAGTATTAAATGAAATAGAATACAGAATCATCAATGAGAATTATAATAATCAAGGATTCTCATTTGAAATTGTTAAGGTGGAGGATAAGTAAAAAAATAGGCTCAGATAGACCCAAATTTTTCACATATAGTTGGAAATAGTATTAAAGATCGGACTCATTTCCAAATATGGTAATGAGTGCATTAGACTTTGTAAGAAAATCCCATTATGGGTACTACTTTATCATTTTAGCTGCAGCATTAGCAGCATTAATCCATGTCATTTGCAAACCAATGTTAGAAGGCGGAAACAACCAAGTAGAGATCAACCCAATAGTATTGGCTTTTTTGATCTATTTTATCTGTGGAATATTCTTTACGCCATTAGCAAGAAAAACACATGTAATTTCTAAATTTGGAAGAAGGGATGTAATGTTTATCACATTAATTGGAATTGCAGAAGTTTCAGGACTAATAACATATTTTTATGGAATAAGTACCGCGACCGCAGTAAACGCTTCAATATTTAGTAATAGTGAAATTATTTTTACCCTAGTTATTGCCATGCTGATTTTTAAAGAAAGATTACAAATCAAAGAATGCATACCATTCTCAATGATCATCATAGGAATGATGATCATACCAATAGGAAATGATCTTTATCAAAACAATTTTGTATTGGGTAGTCTTGTGACCGGAGATTTATTGATAATTTTTTCAGGATTACTGTATGCAATAGATATCACTTTGTGCAAATATTTGGGAGATAAATTTGATGTGAAAAAAACAGTGCAGATATTATCATTCATTTGTGCAGCATTTACAATTTCAATTATTGCATTATTTCAGATCCCAATGGATGTAGAGTTAGCACAATTACCAAATATTTTGATAATGTCCATAATTGGCACTGGAATGTCTACATTGTTTTTCTTGATGGGGTTAAAACTCATTGGAGCAGTAAGAACAGTACTCTTGTATTCAACTACCTCAGTGTTTGGAATACTATTTTCCGGGCTAATTCTCTCTGAAGTAATTACATCGGCAGATATATTTTCAGCCATGCTGGTTATTGCAGGCATATTTTTGTTAAGAAATAAACTCGCAGGAACAGAAAAGGTGGGTGAGACAGACATTATCAATAAAACAAATGCAGGACATGTGGTGTTATCCAAAAAAACCATTACCAGGTTTAACAAAGTCAATACAATTTCGATTAAAGAAAAAATCAATAGCATATTTCCAAATTGTGGCATAGGTTAACGCCTAGAAAAGATAGTTACCACAAGAAGAAATCAGTAAAGGCATGATTAGCACAATACAAAGATCTTTTGATAAATATGCCATTTTTTTACAAACATTCAAAAAAATAGGCATGGTAAAAAGCAAAAA
>JAERMO010000054.1 GCA_016844465.1 Nitrosarchaeum sp.
TATCTGAAATTAGTTGGACTTGGCCCATCGTCAAAAACATGGCCAAGATGAGCGCCACATTTTTTACAGTTTACTTCTGTGCGTACCATTCCAAATGTTGTATCTGATATGTATTCAATTTTTTCTTTTGAAAGAGTTTCCCAAAAACTTGGCCAACCTGAGCCTGAATCAAATTTTGTATCTGATTTGAATAATGATTCTCCGCAGCAGACACATTTGTACATGCCTTTTTCTTTACTGTTATGGTATTTGCCTGTGAAAGGCGGCTCTGTCCCTTTATTGATGCATACTTCGAATTGTTCTGGAGTGAGTATTGCTTTCCATTCTTCGGGAGTTTTTACACTTTTATCTGTCATGATACTTCAAGTGCACCTCATGGATATCTCACTAGAGTATCACAAATAAACACTTGTACAATTGTTAATTAGAATAATATTCTACTAGTTTCATATCAAACAAGTTACAATAATTATCCAAAGTCTTGTTTTCATTTTCTAACTCTGATCAGCATTTTTGACAACAAATTCTTTTTCAAGCATAACCTCACCATCATTTGTTATGACCATCTTGTAAGAACCAATCTTGTCAGTTTTGAATGGTGAGTTATCTCCTTGATAGGGGATGCTAATTCTCAAATCCTCAGATAAATATGGGGAATCACACATATCATCAAATCCAATCCCATTCACAAACTCGGATGTTTTGGTATCCATAAGTGATAGCTCAATTGTGCCACATTTTTGCCCAGATTTGAAGACTAGTGTAAACTTTATCGAGTCGTTAATGTTGTAAGAATTTTGAAACCCTTCAAGAAATATACTTTGAGAATTAGTTTTGACGCTTAACTCTGTCTTTATCCATCCACGTTCAATCAATTTAGTTTTGGTCTCAGGCTTTACACATGCAGGGGAGTCAACACTTGATTTGAAGATTAATTGCAATCCTTCTTTGCAAGTAATTTCATCTATGGGGATTCCTGCTTTGAATTGTTTTAGTGGAGGAGGAATGATATTTTCGTCAGTTAATCTAATAATTGGTCTCGTATATTCTAAATCTGGATCAGATATATTTCCCATATCTTGTGCAAATGCAGTTCCTATAAATCCAATCAAAATTAACAGTAAAACAAAATATTTCATTATCTGATTACTTGAATATTAGAAGTTCATAAAGTGTTCTCATCTTTTATTTTCTAAATTTTATTCATCACGACCAACAGTATGTTTCTAGGAACAAACAGGAGGGGAGACTATTTTTATTTTTTGTCGATAAAAATGGTTTATACTTAATTAGTTATATTGCGACTAATGCCTACGGGTAGATTTTCAATGAATAGACAATGATCGGTCATAGTCTATTGGTAAAATTGTAAATAATATCACAAAAATATTGACTTGTCTCTATGTAATTTCATTGGAATGTTTTTTGGTTTTTAATATCTTTCTTTTCTCCTCGGATCTTTTTTCTGATTCAAATCGTTCTAAATCATATTCCTTTAAATCCACAAATTTCATAATTTTACTTAAATTGGGGTGTACTTTGACTATCGCTGCAAACATTTGTTGTGCAACTCGCCTATAATCAACATGTCCCTGAGGTACAGTTCGCAGTTCTAATAGATGACATGCTTCACGAAGATTAAATTTCATGAAATAAGAATAATTATATGCAAAATTGACTACGTACTGTCCTTGCTCGGGATGCCTAGTTCTAATTTTATCAAATGTTTCTTTTGTTTTATTCATACAATCTCTATAATCTTTATCAATTCCTAATACTGTGATTTCATCTGGAATACTATATCCATGATCTGTTGTGAGTAATTGCCTTTGAAGCGTTAATGCTCTATGTCTGTGAAGATCTCTAAACATTCCAAAATTATTAAGTAAATCAAATGTATAGTAAACGCTTTCAAATGCTCTTGGAGGTCTATGACGTCTGTTGTTACGTAATTTTGTAAATGCATTGATAATTTTTCTTTTCTTTTCATCGGGTAATTTTTTTACTTGATGAATCAAATTATTGTAAGAAGTACTTAGAGATTGATCATAAATTATGCCTGTAATTATTTTATCTATTGCTATTTTTTCTGATTCATAATCTACTAATTGTGTTGAGGTACCAGATATTGGCTTTGATTTAATTTCTTTTGATGCTAGTTTAGATGCTCTTTTTATTTGTTGTAGATATTTTTGAAATGCTTTTCCATATTTATCATCTGATCTTCGAATAAAAGATTTGATAGTGGTATCAAGCTCTTTTTTAATTTTTAAGGCTAAATCTTGTTCTTCTCTAAGTTCTGACGCTCCCAATATTGTGAGGAGATATTCAAATGCTCTTCCGTTTCCTGTGATTCCTACATTTGTTAACGCAGATGCAGGTAAAAGTCCACGCAAAATATCTAACGCTTTTGCTTTTGTGGATCCATTATAAATCATGTTTGCAGATTTGATGTCTTTTTCATCCACTAGTTTTGAAAATGATTTTTCCTTTCCATCTTTTGAATCTTTAAACGTGTATTTTTCAATAGGAAATTTTTCTCGTATGTAATTTATCATTGGCTCAATATTTTTTGAATAAATATCAAATGAAAAATTACATGTATCCAAATACAGATCTCCGAATCTAGACGCTAACAAAATTGGTTCTCTATAAAATCTGTATTGACCGTTTACTTTTTTATTCCATGTGACATATCTTGATGATTTCTCTAAATATGACAAACCAATTCTTCTATCCTCAATTTTTTTTACTGCGATGTTTGAAAGTCCTTCAATTGCTATATGGGCCTCTCCTAATTCTGCAACTGAATCATCACCATATTCTAAGAGTACTCGATTGTAAAATTCATCTCCACGACTTTGATTTTTAAAAAATTCGTCTAAGAATATTCTGCGCATACTTTTGTCTGTCCTGCTATATCTGGACATCAATGCACCGCGATCTACTTGTCTAGGTGTAGTTATCGCAAAGACATTTTCATCAACATTTGAAAAATGTTTGGACAGAATCTTTTTTTCTTTAATTGAAAACTCTGACAATACAATTGTCCTAATTTTCAAATATTAATAGTCTATTTCTTTTTTCCTATTTGTATTAGATCGGGTGTCTGATTTTTTTCCATCCCCTTTGTCTGCCATCTGAGCAATACTTCTTTGAATGCATTTGCATCTGATTCGTTTTCTGTATACATCAAGGCCGTTACCCACATTCCTTTTCCCGCCTTTCCTCCTACTGAATTCATCCAAAAATTACTTGGTAATCCTTCCAGGGTTTTACTTTGTGGCTCTTTTGCAATATCATTCCACCTTTTGGATACAAAATACAAAATCTGTTCTAGTTCTTCTCTTTGAATCATAGTTATTGATGGATTCTCTCCAAATTTTAAAATTTCTAAAATATTAGATGCTTCATAGTTCAATGCTAGCCTACCTTCAGACCTTTTTAATACGATTTCATAATTAAATTGACTTTTACAATGATGAGATAATTTTGAGTTCTATTTTCCTCTAATCAAAAATTTTTGGGACTATGCTCATTTTTGAAATTATTCAACAATTCTTTCATTATTATCTTTATTTCCAATGTGTTTTTTTATGTGTTTTATTTTATTCTTTTATTTCATTAAGATGTGTTGATTCCCCATCCACGTTCAATCAGTATTTGTTTTGTTTTTTCTGTGACACATGCAGGAATTTTACCCATCTTCTGAATTAAAACAAGATCTTGTTTGCATTTAACATCTTTAAAATTAATTCCTGCCTTGTATTGTTTTAGAGGTGGGGGAACAGGAATTTCTTTTTTTGAAATATTCATCGTTGCAACATATTCCTCAGGAGATATAATTTTTTTACTAATCGGATATGGACTGAGGTCAATTAAATTAATTTTATACATTTCTATTTGTGCAGTTGAATTTTCTCCAATAGTAAGAATTATGTCTTCACTGTGACCTTCATTTTCAGCATTTAGTTTAATTGATGCGCGACCTTGCCAAATGCAAGTCACATCTGATGGGCACCTTGAATCTTCTACAATTTCTAAAAATGTCACTTTGAGGTTATCCAAAGATATTGTTTGCTCTGTTTTTATTGTAAACTGTTTGTCCAGTTCTATCTCTTTTGAATCAATTGCAAATGCATTTGCTGCAAATCCAATAAAGATCAAGAATAGCATAAAATATTTCATTATCGTGTTGTTTTTGAGATTGGAAGTTCATAAAGTATTCTATTCTTTATGCCTCAAAAATTTTGTTCATTTATCAGGTGTTTTCCAACTGTATATCAAACTTTTAGTTTTAAACTATGCCCTAATTCTATCTAATGAAATAAGATTTTAATCTCACTTGTTTTTTATTTTCTAAACTATTTTTGTGACTAGGATATTTTGCATATAACACGTATAATTACGAAAAGCTAAATTTCTATTATGATTTAACCCATTTTCACAAGTTCCTGCTATTCTAGTTTTTTGTAATAGATGGCTGGATGTAATGGTCGAGAAAACACCCAAACCGTCTATTTGGTTTTAATTTATGGAATTGATTTAAAAATGACACGTAGAAATCATTCATCTTAATCAACAGTAGTCTCTAAATACTAATTTGCTAAACTAGTTGCAATTGGAGCTCTCACCAAACAACTAATCGTTTTTGGTCTTAAGGTCCAATTTTTCTTTTTTAGAATCAGCATTATCAAAAATTATTCACTAAATTGAAAACTCTTTTGTGGATTATTTTTCTTGACAAATTATGTATTGATCTTTTTTAAATTAATTTTTTCATATTGCTTGATTTTATTTATTTATGTTTGGTAGTCTTTGGTTTTCTCAGTAGCGAGGCCACAATTACTACCGCCAAGATGATGAATACTATTAGCAACGAGGTTGCAGTTGGAATGTGATAGACTTCAGAAATCATCATTTTTGTTCCAATAAATAACAGTAAAACAATTAGCCCAGGTTTAAGATAATGGAATCGTTCCATCATTCCTCCGATTAAAAAGTACAGGGCTCTTAAACCCAAAATTGCAAACACGTTTGATGTAATTACTATGAAAGGATCTCTTGTTATTGCTAAAACGGCTGGAATCGAATCCATTGCAAATACTAAATCCGTCAACTCTACAATTGCTAGAGCTACTAGTAGTGGGGTAGCATGTAGTACCCCATTAATTCGTACGGTGAACTTATTTCCAACCAAACTCAGATTGACTGGCATGAATTTTTTTAAAATTCTAACTGCAATGTTTTTTTCTAATTCTATCTTTTTCTCTTCTTTTTGAAGGATCATTCTTATCGCAGTGTACAAAAGCATACCTCCAAAAATGTAGATCATCCAATGGAATTTGTCTAATAGGGTTGCTCCTACAAGTATAATTCCAATCCTCATTGCAATTGCGCTTAATATTCCAACTGAGAGAACCCTGTGTTGGTACTTGTGAGGAATTCCCAAAGTGGTAAAAACAAGCAAAAATACAAACATGTTATCAACACTAAGTGATTTTTCTAGAGTGTACCCTGTGACAAACTCTATCATCTTTTCATTGCCTAGTGCAAAGTAGATCACTCCTGCAAAGACTCCTGCAAGAGATATCCAAGTTATTGTCCATCCAAGAGCTTCTTTTACAGACATGACGTGCTCTGTTTCAGTTTTTGGAGTTTTGGTAAGCTTTCTTTTGATTTTGTGCATTAAGCCAAGATCAATTGCTATTGTGATTGACAAAATTGTGAAGAAGATAATCCATAACTCTGTACTTATAACCTCTGATTCTACTGCCAAATTAACTCATTCTTTTTCTATAATTATTATAAACTAATCTATCATTCCATTTATTCCAATGGCTCAGGTTGATAATTCTGAATTTCAAATTTCTTCTAAAAATAAAACAGCCAATGCAAATATCTTTCTTCTTGTGTACTGTTGATTTTAATTTGAGGTTTGCTTAGATTTCTCTCTATTTTGTTATGATGTGATCAATAAGACAAGGTGATGTACTAACAGGAAAAAATTCTAACGTCTTTTTGATTTTCCTGCATCCTAGAGTTCAAACAAGATATTTTGCTAGTTTCTATCTATAAAATCTACATTCCTATTCTAAAGCCACCAATGTTCAAATTATTCCCTTGAGTTTCTTGACTGTGTCTAACACCAAGTAAATCAATCAACTCTCTGAGATTCTTTGTTTGAAAATACACGGTAGCTGGACCCGATATTTCTGTAACTAGTCCTTCTCCGCCAAGTATGGTACTTTTGAGTCCACCAAATTTTGTTACTCTGTACTCTGAATCAAGACTTAGTGCAACAAGATGATAGTTGTCAAGAACAAATTTTTCACCTGACAAAATCTGCTTTTCAATTATACCGCCATAAGCATTACAAAACAACTTGCCTTCTCCAGTTGCTTTTAACATGAAAAGTTCACTTCCAAATATCCCCTTTGTGAATCCTTGCCATTTTGTATCAATTTCAACACCGGGTGTAGATGCAATGTAAGAACCAGATTGTACAATAAAGCCTGCCTCACTATTTATTGAAATCTCAAAAATGTCCCCTACTGGGGGGCCAGTCAAACCCAAAACACATTCTTCTTCTTTTGCAGTGTACTTGTTGACAAAAAATGATTCGTTGCCTAAAAGTGAGACTTTGACTGTCTTTAGAATACCTGCACGTAGCTTTGTGTCTATTTCGATATCCCCTTTCATAAACACTAGCGCTCCAGCTTCGGCAATAACAGTTTCATCTTTTTTTAGGTGAACTTCCAATATACTCATGGGATTTTTGAGAATTTGAAATTCCATATTGTTTACCTCTAATGGGACTATAAAAATACGAACCATTTTGAAGCAAACAACTCTGAAATTAATCTGTTCTACATTAAATCTGAACATTTCCTGTAAAACAAAAATTGATTAATTGGATAGTGAAATTTATTATCTAATTTATTAGATTCCCTTTTGACTGAAATTGAGTATCATGGATAAAAAATTGTTTGCTAGTCTGTGTTTTGGCGCCCTATTATTAATGGGAACCATATCTTTTCAAACAGCTGATGCCGAACTAAAATTTTCATTAAAATTCGGCACGCCTGGTTCTTCTGCCAGTAATCTACAAAATCCAAACAATGTCTTGGTAAGTGGTAGTGGAAACACAATCTATGTGATAGATACTGGCAATCATCGAATCAATGCGTTTGAGATAGATGGTGATCATGATTTCAAATTTGGGTCATTTTGTGATGTGGATTCAATTGTAGCATGCAACACAACTTCCCCTGGGGCTGACAATTCAGGTGACGGTCAATTCAATAATCCAAAAGCTGCAGTCTTGGATTCTTCAAATAATTTACTTTATGTTGCAGACACTGCCAATGACCGAATTCAAGTAATTAATGTTGATAATGAAGGAGCATTTGATTACAGATTTGGTTCTTCAGGTTCTGCTGACGGTAAATTAAATTCCCCTGAAGGAGTAGCTTTAGATAAATCAGAAGATCTACTTTATGTTGCAGACACTGGTAATAATAGAATTCAGGTATTTGACATTGATAATGTGGGTGATTTTTCTTTAACTCGTATTTGATTCTTCAAACGATTTACTTTATGTTGCAGACACTGGTAATAATAGAATACAAGTATTCAAACTAGTTGCAGGCACCACCTGTCCCAGTGGTACTACAAAGATAACAGACAAAGTTTGTCTGTTTCAAAAGTTTGGTTCTTCAGCAGGATCAAATGATGGCCAGTTCAAGTCTCTTAAGGGACTAGCACTAGATTCTTCAAATGATTTACTCTATGTTGCAGATACTGAAAATGATAGAATACAAGTATTCAAACTAGTTGACAGTACCACCTGCCCAAGTGGTACAACTGAGGTTATTGACGGAGTCTGTTTTGTAGAAAAATTTGGTACTGCAGGTTCTACTGACGGAAAATTCAATTCACCTACTGGACTTGCACTTGGCACAAGTAATTTACTCTATGTTGCAGACACTGACAATAATAGAATTCAAGTACTTACATTAACTTCCTCTTCTTCAACCCCGTCTTCAGGTACTACCCCTTCACCAAAAAATCTTAAGGGTTCCCCAATTTCTCCAACTTCAATTATTCTTTCATGGGATGAACCTGCAATAAGTACCGATATTTCTCCAATAACTGGCTACAAAATAGAGTTTAAAGCAGGTTCAACTAGCTATACTACAATAATTCCAGATACAAAGAGTACTGCTACATCATTCATACACAAGGGACTAGATTCATCCAAGACGTACTCATACCAGGTATCTGCGATAAATTCCAAGGGAACTAGTTCTCCATCAGGTACTTCTGTAAAGCCCGGCTCTACTACAGTTCCAGTAGCCCTCACTGCAACTGCAATTTCTCGTGATCAAATAAGACTTTCATGGCAGCCCCCATCTAATACATTTGGCCAATCAATAGGTGGATATCAAATTAATCGAGTACTTTCAACAGATGTTTATGATGAGGCCGGGCAAACAAATAGCAACATTACCACTTTTACTGTTACAAACCTAACCACTGATAAAACATATTCTTTTGTAGTTAAAGCAGAGATTGGTTATGGGTATACAGATGCATCAAACACGGCATCTGCTACACCGAGGACCAATTCAGTAGATATCTCGTCTACTCCGTCCTCATCCACTCTGGCTGAAACTTCTGCTCCAAAACCTCCAATGAACTTGACTGTAACAAGCATCTCATCTACTCAAAATAATCTTTCTTGGAGTCCTCCAACATCTGATGACAATTCTCCAATAACTGGTTACAAAATAGAGTTCAAAACAGACACTGGGTCATATTCTAATTTAGTTGTAGATACTAAAAGTACTAGTACAACATTTTCACATGTTGATCTTGTTAAAAATTCAAAATATACCTACAAAGTTTCAGCAATAAATTCCGTGGGGGTAAGTATTGCTTCAAGTGAAGCATCACCAACTAGTAGCATCGAGATTAGTCCAATAAGTACACTTACTATAGATGAAGGAAAACTATTGTCATTTACAGTCAAGCTGACTGATAATTCACTAAATGGAGAATCATTTAGCTTGGAGCAAAATCCTCCACCTGGTGCACAAATCAATTCAAGTTCAGGTCTGTTTACATGGACTCCAACAGAATCACAGGGTGCAAAATCATATGTTTTTGATGTTGTGGCAAAGCTAAATTTTATGACTGATAGACAATTAATCACAATTACAGTAAATGATGTTTTGGGAATCCCAGACCCAGTCAAAGAACCAGACCCAGTAAAAGAACCAGACCCAGTAAAAGAACCAGACCCAGTCAAAGAACCAGACCCAGTCAAAGAACCAGAACCAGTCAAAGAACCAGGTGAGGAATTAGGAATAGCATCTTTTGTTGATCCTAAAAAAGATCCACAATCATACATTGATAGATACAACAATGAACCCACATACAAGAAGTGGTTTGATGAAAACTTTCCCGAATACTCTTCAATTCATCAAGCAGTTGGATTGGATGAACCTGAAATCAAAATGCCTGAATTTGGAAAATGCGGTGTTGGAACAAAATTAATTGACGGAGTATGCACAGTGATAGACACGCCAAAATCTAAACCTTGGTGGAAATTCTGGTAGTTGTAGCTAATGCTATAATGGAATAAGAAATACAATTAGTGTTTTAAGACTATTATGCGTTGTTCAGAATTGTTTTATTTGTAATGTTATCTTGTGATTCATTTTGCTGCATTTTTAAATTGATTATGCAACCTTTTTCAAATAATCTATATTTTTTAAAATAACAAAAAATTCAGAGTAGAAAAGGTTTCTGTTAAAATGAATTTGAAGTAATCCCTAAATACAAACATCTATGATAAATTCATAGATAAAAATATGAATAATAAAATTTTGGCAGGAATCATTGTGGGAATAGTTATTGTTGGTGCTACTTCATTTTACTTTACACTAAATACGGTGCAACCAGAAAAACTCCAGCCATTAAAACTAGAGAATAATACATTAAAAGAAGAGAAACTGCCAGTAAAACTTGAAGAAAAAGAAGGACTAGTTAAATTTACATCATATGATGAAATTCAAGAATTTTTGAAAGATTCTCAAAATCAACAGTATAGATACGAATATCCATCCCACGGCGGTGCTCTTTTCTTTCGTGAAGGAGGTCCAGTTCCATCTGTAGTGTCAGAACCAATGCCACCACTGACTTTCCCACAAAATATGGGAAATGATGAAGATGGCATTAAATCACCAGGCTTTGACAATCCAGAATTCTCTGCTACAAACATTCAAGTACAAAATGTAGATGAACCTGATTACCTCAAAACTGATGGGAAATATCTGTATATAGTGAACCAAAACTGGCTTACAATTATAGATGCATATCCTGCAGAGACTTCCAAAGTTATACTCAAAATTGCTCTAGATGTAGAGCAACAAAATATTGAAAACATTTTTCTCAACGGCGACAAACTAGTGATTTTCTACTATGGCTCTAGCCAAACATATGGAATTGCCCAATATGATTTTGCGCCATACCCAATTTACGCCCCAAAAACATTTTCTATGATAATTGATGTATCAAACAGAGAAAAACCCCAGATCGTCACAAAATTTGAGATTGATGGAAGCTTTGTTAGCTCTAGGATGATTGGGGATATTGTCTATCTTGTAACAAATTCCGGTGTTGATTATACTAATCCAATAATTCCTAGAATAATGGAAGATTCTAGTTTTATCCTACCTGACGTGTATCGTTTTCCAAATCCAGAACCTAGTTACACCTTTAACACTGTTACATCATTTGATGTTGCTGGGAAACTAAAAAATTCAGAGACATTTCTGATGGGGTATTCTAATACCATTTACGTTTCTGAAAAAAACCTATACATCACTTACCAGAAAAATATTCCTTATACCTACTATGATACCATGAATAAAGACAGATTCTTTGAAGTGGTAGTTCCACTATTGCCAAAAGGAGTTCAAGATCAAATTAGAGCCATCCAAAATGATGTAAGCATTGATCCCTATGCAAAATGGATCAAAGTATCAAACTTGCTACAAGATACCTACAACAATCTTCCAAAAGATGAAAAAGAAAAACTGTTTTCCCAAATCCAAAAATCAATAGAAGAATACGATGCTAGAATCCAATCTGATACGACACTAACTGTAATCCACAAAATTGGCCTAGACAATGGAGATCTAAAGTATATTTCAAATTCTGAGGTGCCTGGATATCTTTTAAATCAGTTTTCAATGGATGAAAGTGGAAATCGATTCAGAATCGCAACTACATCTGAATCATTTTCAAGGAGTGGTTCCAGCCCATCAAGTAATGTCTATGTAATGGATGAGGACCTAAAGCAAGTAGGCAGCCTTACAAAAATAGCTCCAGATGAGAGAATTTATTCCTCGAGATTCATGGGTGATAAACTATATCTTGTTACTTTCAAACAGGTAGACCCATTTTTTGTAATTGATCTATCTACAGATTCTCCAAAAATTCTAGGGGAACTAAAGATCCCGGGATTTTCAAATTATTTGCAGCCATATGATGAAAATCACATAATTGGAATTGGCAGAGATACAAAGCAGAACGAATGGGGCGGGATACAAACCAACGGAGTAAAAATATCCATGTTTGACGTATCTGATTTTAAAAATCCCAAAGAAACTGACACTATAGTGATAGGTAATAGTTCCACAGACTCTGAGGCGTTGTATAATCACAAGGCATTGCTTTTAGATAAACAAAAAAATGTAATGTCAATTCCAATCAAAGGTGATGTCAAAGGAATCTTTGATGCGACAAAACCTGATTTACAGTATAACTCATGGAATGGATTCTTTGTATATGGATTTGACAAATATGAATTTGTTGAAAAAGGTATGATATCTCATTACAGCGGAAATAATTTCAATTCAATCTACATGCCAGCGAGGTCTCTGTACATTGGTGACACTCTGTATACTGTGATGGATGGAAGTATCAAGATGAATGATCTTGCAAACATTTCAAATGAAATTAACAGCATAAAGATTGGAAGTACAGGCGAACTTGTTCCATATTTAGAAAAATAACAAAATTGATAATTTAAAAAATACTATCAATTCTCATAAATTCGTCTTTTAATGTCTAATACATTATCATTGAAAATTTCAATTCCTGCATCAAATAACTCCATTGTATTTTAAACTGTATTTTCTTGCCCTTCATCGATTCTTTTGTTTGTTAGGTATTGACCTGAATCATGGATGTATTTTTCAAAGACCATTCCAAAAATACATTCATCGATATTTTTAATTTGCCATTTTTCTCTTGTTGAATTTATCAAGTTGAAATACTTTGGAATCTGACTAGCTGCTATTGTTAGTAAATTTTCTAATTCTTTCTTGTCTTCTGGTGTGAGGCCCATTACTTTACAATTAATTTGCATTTATCACTCAAATTAAGAGTTTTGATTCTCAAAACAATTACAATGGATTTGGAACGATAAATAATCTAATTTCTCCGCAAACCTTCTTTACCGTCTAATTATTTCTAAAATATTTCATCTTATATTTTTTTCCATTGGACATCTTCCTTGCCTCGCTTTATTGAATTTTAACTCATTTTTAATTTGAAAAATCGACCTTTGAAATTTAATTCAAAATTTGTAATTGTCATAAATCTTTAGAAACGATTTTACAAATTCCCGCCAAAATACATGTCAAAAAAATCTTACCAAAACTAGAAACCTTTCTCACACTTTGCTGGTTATACAAATCTCTTAATCACAAACCATGACACACGACGATATCGATATTATCGGTAAAAACGTCAAAGACATGTACGGAACATTCATGGGTAAAGTCATTGGAACAGCTACTGATATTGATGGAAGCATCCAATCAGTAGGCATTGACTGCGGTTCTCAAGGATTACAGCAAATCCCCTACGAGCAACTAGTAGTTCAAGGCAATATCGTCATATTCATTCCAAAATGGAGACTAGACTCTCAAAGACTTCTTCGTGAAAAACAACTAACTCTTCGTCGTCTAAAGGCGCTGATAGATATTGTTTCTGAAAATGATGACATGAAAGCAGACGCAGAAATAATTCATGAAAAATACAAGTCAAAACTTGCATCCTTAGATGAGGCAGAACATCAAATCAAAGCTAAACTTGAGGCAAGATTGACAGAGTTGGATTCACAGATGAAGTCCGCAAAGATGTTGCTATTTGATGCAAAAGTACAATACAAAAGCAATGAAATCTCTGATAATACATTTGAGATAGTGAAGACATGCACAGCAGAACTAATTGAGCATGTTACACACGAATCTGCAGAAATCTCAAGCGTTAAGGGAAGAATTGCTGAACTTGATACTGAAGTTCAAAATGTAACAACCCCTCCGCAAATACATCTCCAAGAATCCGCCGTTTCATATCTGAGTAACTCTGAATCACAACTAGTTCAGACCATACTTCCAGAGGCACCAACAGACCCAGTAACTTACTCTTCAGCAGTACCTTTAACTGCTGAATCTCTACCAACAATTCCAGAACCACCCAAACAGGTGAAAACAGCTACATCAAATACCCAAGATAACTGGCTTGCTAGAATGGAAGCACAATAATTTTTTTAAATTATTTTTTCTTTAACACTTACAAAGCTGACCCTCTACACAATATGTAATGTCAGAGATCTACAACATAGGTCTAGGAAATTACGACACCAAGACTAGAAAGGAATCTGAATCTGATTTTGTCTCTTTTTGGGACAATCAAGCAAAACACCTTGCCTGGTTTTCAAACTGGGAAAAAACCTTAGATTGGAACCCTCCTTTTGCTAGATGGTTTGTGGGTGGAACGATTAATGCTTCATACAATACTTTGGACATTCATCAGGAAAACAAGGCTGACAAGATTGCAATTTTATGGGAGGGTGAAGATGGCAAATCTAGAATTCTCACTTACCATGACATGTGGATTAAAGTCCAGAAATTGGCAAACGTCCTCAAATCTCTCGGTGTTAAAAAAGGTGATAGAGTTACTATCTACCTTCCAATGGTCCCAGAACTGCCTATCTAGATGTTGGCATGTGCCAGAATTGGGGCAACACATACAGTGATATTTTCTGGATTTAGCTCTACATCAATTAAAGACAGAATAGATGATTCAAAATCAAAAATTGTAATAACTGCCGATGGTGGATTTAGGAGAGGTAATGTAGTCAAACTCAAGGAAGTAGTGGATGAAGCAATAAAGGATTTTGATTTCGTAAAAAATGTTATAGTACTAGAGAGAGCAAAAATAAAAA
>JAERMO010000128.1:0-1550 GCA_016844465.1 Nitrosarchaeum sp.
TATTTTTTGGTTCCATTTATGCGTAAATTCATGAAATCTGGTTCAAATTTGATCAGGGACATATCGCGCGGGGAATATAGTTAGGTAGGTAGATTTTGCACTAAAATCCATCTAAGTATCAGTAAGTAAGAAATGTATGAAGAATCTATTGAGGAAAAAAATGGCTATTTCTATTGATAAAATGTAAGACTATATGTTGAACAAGTTTTCTTAGTGACTTTTCTTGTGTGTCTGCCGCTTCCTTTAATGTAATAGGTAGTACTTGTTTTGTAAGTTCCTTTTAGTATTCTGTTTGGATCTTTTAGATGTGCACCAAAAAAAGTTACCTATCATTGTAAAATTGGATTACAATCTAAAAGATATATCGTATATACTTATTTGAGATGTTCTAAAATCTCCAATTGTTGAACAAATTTCCATGTTATTTGAAAGTATAATGGCGTCAGATGGAAGCTCTATGTTAGTAGGAAAATATGACGAAAACCTTAGATAGTAAATCCCGTCATCATCTGGGTTTAATGCGGAATCCAAGTATCTGACAAAAATATCTGAATCTACATTTTTTATTGGTATGCGTACACCAATTCCAAAATGTGCTCGTTTTTCTACGTTATCTTGACACCTTACTGCATAGGAGCTTCCTGGCACAGTTAATGACAGTAAACCATTTGGCAATCGAGTTGAATCTATTACATCATTTTGATTTCTATCTACTACGTCAAAAATAGGGGTTATTGATACAGTATGCGAATCTACACTGTCTGTGACAGATGACTCTATCAGGATTTTTTCTGCGGATATTAAACCTGTTAATTCGTAATTTTTACTGAATTTTTGAGTAATCGTAACCGGTAATAATATTGATTGAGACGATTCATTTTCCATCTTCACAGTTATTGTGATTGGCATATTGGTTTCAACATTGATTGGTTGGTAAATTATAAGAAATGATATTGTACCTATTATTGCAATTCCTATTATTGCAATTACAAAAAAAAGAGTGGTGTTAATAGGATTCACCTATTAAATTAATGTTAGTTCGCCTTTAATGCTTTCCCATGGACTATACACAGTAATTTCAGGAGCACTTGCACAAGGCCATGGTGTGTTAACACAAACAAATTTGCCTACGTGTATTCCATAAAAGCTTACTGACGATGCACCTGTAGAGTAAACTGGACTGCCGCTATCTCCCAAGTAACTTGAATAGTTGACCTTGATTTGGTTTGTTAGTGTACCTGTCTGATCAGCAACAGTCACTCCTTTTGCTTGTATTGTTCCAGTAACTTCTCCTACAGCAATGCTCATCATTTTAACAGTAGTGCCTACCGGTGTATTTGACGATGTTATCTTGGATGTTACTGTATACGCGGTATTTGGCGCTTTATAGATTTTTGATTCTGTTAGTATGCCTGTAGATCGTTCTACAAAGGCGGAATCACTTACTCTATTAGTTAATGAAGGATTTATCTTCACAGTGCCTACTACCGAAGATATACTTGGTTGTCCAATGTTAACGTTAATTATTCCGCTACCAACTACGTGGCCAG
>JAERMO010000128.1:1574-6575 GCA_016844465.1 Nitrosarchaeum sp.
TGTGCATTCAAAGTAAGACCTCCCGCCTGTGGACCAGTACCAACATCGTTGTTATCAGGAGCTTCTACTTTAATTCCACCCCATAAGGGTCTACATGTAGAGGATTGACTTGAACATGCTTCTCTTACAAACTTACCTGCGATTATTTGCATTGGCACGTCACCAACAAGAGCTTTTAATTTTTTCTCATAAGTAACTTGGTCTAGTTTACCATCACTATCAATACCAACTACTAGGGTAGATGTTACGGGATCTACGTACGATAGCACTAATGGTATTTCTGCATTTATTGGATTAACCTTTTCTTGCTCTAATTTTTCAACAAGACCTTTGTCAATTATTTTTTTTGTCAATAAATCATGTGCATCAGTTAGTTTTTGGTTTAGAACTATTTGTGCATTCGTAGTGTCTTCTATCTGTAATGCGAAGGTGTTTTGTGAAAGTGTTGTAGAAAATACTGCAAGAGTTAGTATTACTGCAGATATTACTACCAACATGAATTTTTTATCAGTTTTTGTAGTCATTATTTTCCTAACTTGGGAACATCCTATTAAGACAAACTTAGTCTGGGACTAAGTAATCTTTTTAAACTAGTTGTTTTTGGAATTATTTTATTCTGAAAATCTACGAAGATAAAAAGACCTCCCAAGATCACTTACACTAATTATTTCATCACGGTTACGTGTTTCTCTTTTTATAAGGTCAATTAATTCAAGAAATTCCAGATACCTAATAAAATAATCATAATTTAGATTTGTCTTTCTTGCAAGTAGTGTTTTTCTTTCTGAACCATCTTGAATTAATGAGAAAAGCATGCGTTCTATAATTTTGAGATCTACCTTCTCTAGTTGTTTAGATGCCTCTTTGCTCAAATCCACATTATTCATAAACCAAATTTATCAGAGAAATCAAGTAGTAAGGATTTCTGTATGTGATGTTTTGACATGGAATCAATGAAAAATATCTTAACACTTGAAAATTTTGAATAATCTTGTAAAAACATAAAATTCCTAGATTTCCATATATCAAATAATTACTTTAGAATCATAGCTACAAAATTAGCTTGACTGATAAAAAAGACATTTGGGCACGAGAGTAAATGCTTAGAACACTTTATGAACTTCCCATTATTCATCTAATCAAATAATGAAATATCTTGTTTTACTGCTAATTTTAATTGGGTTTGTAGGGACTTCATATGGTTTTGAGCCTGCAATGAATCAAGCTCCATTATCATATTTTGGATATTTTGATGATCATGGGGATAAAGTGACTGAGTTAGTTGTAGGAGAAGAATATTTCATCAAGGCAAAGTTCTTCTGGCCTGAATCATATTTTCAACCATACGAGTTTTTTGCAGAAATTAATGACGATAAAAATAACAAAGTAATTGAAAGATTATCTGTACAAGGAGCAATAACTCCTAATACTGAATTAGAAATAGAGTTTTCTTGGACGCCAAAAGAAACTGGAAAATTTAGAAATTTTTCAGAACTCTGGGCAACTGACAAACCATTTGTAATTATCGGAGTACCACAATATGATCTTGTAGTTTCAAATGACAACGCTTCAAATAGAATCCCAGGAGGAAATTTTTCTCCAGACAAAACGGTTTATCCGGTGCCATGGGAAAATAGATCACCACTAAAGCAGTTCAAGTCAGGAACAAGAATAGACCAAATTCAATGCAAAGAAGGATTGGCTGTGGTGCTAAAGGCAAGCAATGGACACCCAAACTGTGTCAAGCATGAAACCTTGGAAAAACTCAGAGAAAGGGGATGGGCAGAACCACTCGGAGATATTGTATTTCAAAGACCAACTCAATCAAAGCCTGAAGATAATGGTACTCTATCTGAATCGGATTATGATCCGCATAGTCCACGTTGTGGTTCTGGTGTTGTCCCATACATTCCAAAGAACTGGCAGGCAACTGGAAAGCATCCATCTGATGAAACTTGGGAAGCTCTTGGTAATTATTTAATGAAACAAGAATTTTACAAAGAGTTACAACAAAGAAATATTATTTTTGAGCCTGCTTGTTTTGGAGTGTATACGGGATTTGCAGATGCAATCTATCCTCCAAGATTTTCAATGTGTACTGTAGTTACAGCTATCTACATGGAGGCATTAGTACGTGAGTTTGATGTTACAAATTTTGAAATCAATAATGAGATTCCATATCAATGCGATGAGAATTATCATGGATGTCTTTGTGGAATAGAAAATGAAAACTAGACTTTTAATTATTATTGGGATTGCAATCGTAGTTGCTGGACTGACCTCATCTTTTTTTTTCATTCCAACTAATGATGGACATTACTATCCTGAAGATCTAAAACTGACTTGGTATGATGAGAAGATAATTCAAGACGCAGATGTGATAGTTGCAGCTAAACTTGCCAAATATGAAAACAATCAGTGGGTTTTAGGTCCAGATCATATAGATATCAAAGGGAATACTCAAGATACAATAATCAAAATAAACACCATATTTTCTGAAATTATTTTAGCAGATGGAAAATCATTAAAACCAGAAATAAATCAAACATATGTTTGGTTTCTAAAAAATAATGAAGACAAATATAGTCTTGTTTCAGATAATGGTTTTGCTGATGAAAAATACTATTACAGCATTAAACAGGCAATGATAAAACCAACTATTCAAAACAGCATTGAAAATAAAAAAATAAACTTATTTGATCCTACAATCCCAAAAACAAGTGACGGTCTGATAGATTATCACAAACTAATAGAGATAATATCAAAGCCGGTATTTGTGGATCTTTTTGCAGACATGGGAATAACAGTACCAGAAGAAGATATTGTGTTAATGAGGGGACCATGGATTTTGATGTATACTGAATATAGTAGTATGTGTGGGTATGCTCTGGTTGATGAGCAAGTATACTGGCTGCAAAGTGATCTGCATAGAGATACTCTTACAAAAGCATCTATTTTGAGTGATAATCCTGACCCATGTAAGCCCTCTTACGGTTCATGTTTTTGTGATGCACAGCATGATCTGGCTGAGAAAACAATCACAGAACTATCATACTTTGATAAATCCAAAGAAGCCTATGTAGGACAAACATTTCAAAATTATCTTAATGAAGGAGGCAAGATAGTCAACATGCCCAAAAAATTTGTAGTTGGGGACAATAACTTTGAGATGAAGCCTGATGAAACAACATTTTGTGGCGCATTTGTTAGTGAAAAGGGAAATTTTGGTCCTGACAGAGTAATACGTGAGAATGTAGTTGCATTTCGATATTTTAGCGGAGTCATAAAAGATAATGCTGTGGTGTCATTTAGTCTTGAAGATCCAATGAAACTATGTGCAATTAACTCTGATGCAGAGGTTTATGATTTCAAGTAATTTAGTGGATAGAAAATGAAAACAATATTCATAGTTACTATTCTGAGCATTATAATTACAGGCTCCATAATTTTTGCAATAATTATTCAATCAAATTCATACTTTCCAAAGGAACATTATGAAATCAAAATTACTGGAATGAAAGACGTATATCTCATAGGAGAGCGATATGATTTTTCGTATATTCTTTCAGGATATGGGCATTCATGTGGTAGCGAAAAAATTACTTTTCCTGATCAAAATGGATATACAGTAGAAATAATTTCAAGCTTAGATTGTATTGCAGGAATTTCTATGAAAGAATTTGTGTCGGATATTCAAAAAGAATATGGAACAACGTATGGTCATGTTAGAGTAAAAAATCCAGGGTATTACGGTATAGTAGTGGAATTTGAAAGTAACAATTACAAGCAAACACAAGGTGGACACGGATTTCATGTTGTAGAGAAGATTTGTAATGACAAAAATTCTAAAGATAAAGCACAGTGTTTTGCCGATGCCTTTGATTCTTGTACCTCTGCTTTTGTAGATCTAGCATATCCCACGGGTGAAGGAGATGGTATTTTTGTAACTGGTATAGTTGAAAGTTGGAATGATTGTAACTTGCGTGTTTATACAGATCACACGCAAGACCGATACAAGGCTAATAGTAGCGGAACACGTTCGATATGCGATGGTGTGATGATTAATGATGAGTCCATAACTTTTGAGAATTGTAATAACGAAGAAATTCCTCCATTATTCTTTGATCAGCAATATTATCTTCACAAGGAAAGATGTGAGATTTATGGCGGATGGTGGGATTTTGAATTTAACACATGTTTTGACTTTACAGATGATTATGATTGTAAAAGTATGGGAGGCGAACTTGTAAGCAAGGCTTACACTGGTGAGCAACCTGATTACTCCAAGAAATCAGACAGTTTTGTATGCAAGTTTAGAAAATAGAGAATGATCTTTTACTCTTCTGCAATAAAGTCTAGTTTTCTAACAATTAAGACAAATGTTGTTCAAATAAACATCATCCGAAATCTTTAGTTATTTTTCTTATTTCTTCAAGCATTTTTGGATTCAATGAATACTGTATTCCATAAGATGTTGGATGATGAATAACAAGATTTGATTTTACTAGTCTTTTTAGCGCCTTATCCACATCACCTTTGAGATGGGATGGAAATCCGCGTTTGATTGATTCAGCAGATGTATGTTTTCCTCCAATCATTCCATCAAAGACCATCTTGGAGAGAATAGTAATGAAAAGATCATCGTGTTTCACATGTTGTCACTGCATTGGCGGCATATTATTAATTATGTAATAAATTACACAATATCAAGTAAATGGTTATATATTTAATCATACTAATAATATCATGAAAGCACGATCAAAGCAGATTGCAGAAGGCAAATCTCAAAAGGTGCTTGAGCAGGGCCCACTAGAACACATTTTTCCATGTAGCACATCAAAAATATTAGATTTTCTTTGTGTTTTTAAAAAATATGATTATTCCATATCAGATATAGCAAAACATTCTGGAATAACATTCAAGACTGCGCTAAATGAGACAAGAAAGCTAGAGAAACAAGGAGTGATTACCAACAGCAGAACAGTTGGTAAAGCCAAAATG
>JAERMO010000129.1 GCA_016844465.1 Nitrosarchaeum sp.
ACTGCATAAGGATCTACAAACCCAACATAATCAATTTTGACCGATTCATAATCAGGCTCTTGTGCTTGATCAATTTCCATTATATCTACGCATAATGTTTTAATTCAGTGCTTATAAAGATACTAAAGTAATCGATTGAATTTCTGTTAATTTTTTATAACGATCTGAACAAATATGCAACCCCAAATTATTTAATGTCAAAAATCAAGTAAAGCTTGATGTCGTTAAATCCTGAACGATCAGTATCATATGTTCTTACAAAACATGTCTCATCATACATGAGTAAAGATTTTCTGTTGTTAAATCAAAATACGTTAGTTAGTGAAGCAGCTAGAATGCTTCAGGATTCTGAAAGAGACGATATCATTGTAATTGATGATAATCATTTACCAATTGGAATTGTTACAGACGAAGACATCATAAATAAAATGAGTGAAATTATATCGTATGCAGAATCTGCATCTTTGAAAGATATCATGTCTGCACCATTAATTACAATTAGAGAAAAAACAACACTGCAGGAAGCACTTCATAAAATGAGAGACAGTAAAATTAGAAAACTTCCAGTTGTGTCTAAAAAAAATGAAGTCATTGGAATAATTTTTCAGGGAACAATTGCAAATGTAATAAGAGATGCCACAGCGACTGCACCACGTCTATTTAGCCCCCCTGTAAAAGCGATTTTAGGAAATCTGGGATTTGTATTACAATTTGCAGGAGTTTTGTTACTTGTTCCTGCAATATTATCAACAACCTTAGGAGATACCATATCAGCCGCGGGAATTTATCTTACCACGGTACTTTTACTTGTAACAGGATTTTTCCTTAATGCATACGGTGAAAAAGCGAGTCTGAATATCCAACAAGCATCAATTCTCGTATTGTCAAGTTTATTGATATTATCGTTATTTGGAACAATTCCGTATCTGTATGTAATGCCAACTCAAGAATCGGCAGTAGAAGGATTTGCCAATGCGTTTTTTTCAAGTGTCTCCGGATTCACCACATCTGGACTGACATTAATTGATGAGCCAGAAAATCTGCCTCAGAGTTTTACGTTCTATAGAAGTTTTACACAATTAATTGGTGGAATGAGTTTTATTTATTTAGCAATTACTGCATTATATCCAGAATCAAAAATACAATCAATGCGCGGCTTTATTTCAGGTAGATCACTACATATGCGAGAACTATTTGGAACTATTACAATAATTTTTACATTGTACATTGTGATTGTTGTGATTTTATTCTATTTATTTGGAGATATGGATATAATAGATAATTTTTCATTAACAATAAGTGCATTTGCAACGGGGGGATTTTTACCTACATCTACATTCATAGATAATCTTGATTGGCAAGAGCAGATAATTTTAATGGGTGCGATGATATTTGGGGCATTACCATTTACATTTCATTATTCATTTGTCAGGAAAAAATTCCTTTCACCAAGGCTTGGAAAAGAAGTCCTAGCATATTTTATAATTTTAGCTTCTGCAATATTGCTATTCATGTGGCTTAGCGGATTAGATCCTTTAACTAGTGTATTTTATTCAATATCAGCCAGTACAACATCAGGATTACATTCACAGAACATTGTAAATTTTAATGGTGCAGCACATACAATTTTGATTGTATTAATGGTCATAGGAGGATGTGGTTTTTCAACTGCTGGTGGAATTAAGGTTTTTAGATTATTACAGTTAAGAGATTGCAGAAAACTATTCAACAAAATATCTCGATCAGAGTTAACACCACAAAGAAAAAAAGAAATATCATCTACAGTATTGATAATAATGTTATTTTTAGGAACTATATCAATAACAGCAGTATATTTAACAACAATTGAAAAGAAGAGTTTTGAAATTGCATTCTTTGAAGCAGCTTCCATAATCACTACTACAGGATTAACCTCAGACATAGTAAATTTGGAGACAGATAGCACAGTCAAAATGGTGATAAGTTTGTTAATGATAGTTGGAAGAATGGAAATTATTGCAGTAATCTATATTTTTGTGCCTAAATTGAGCTAAAAATAGTCTAAAAGACAGAATAGAATTAATTCAATAGCAATCAACGGAGCATGTTGGAAAACCAAACTAGCCACAATGGAAAAAAACTAATAATTTTGGGATTTGCAACAATAGTATCTATATTCATATTGTACACTAGATATCAAGATCCAAAGTTATTCACACCTGATTCCATAGATGCAATTCAAAGAATCGCTTATGGTTTTTACATAATATTGTTGACAGCATTTGGGGCAATTGCATATGGAATGTATAGATATCATAAGGAAAAAGTAGAAAAAAAAGGAAAAGATCTTACAACAATTATTGCGTTAAGCACGTGGAATAAAAGAGCAAGAAAAATTTTTGTGGCAACATTTATTGGATATGGGATATTCTTTTCACTAGCATCTGGAACACTGGTATATCAACCAGAAGTAAATTTCGTTACACATTACGGAGCGACTATACCGTCAGGATTTGTATCACCATGCTGTGATGACCCTGGATATATGCCGAAGATCATAGTATACTTGACAGAACATGTGGGATTACAAATTATACCTATCAATTTAGTGTTGCAAGTAATCGTGTCATATTTGGTAGGACTAAACATGTCTATTGCAGTTAGTGCATATACAATATCAAAAAAAGGAAGTGGGATAAGCACAGTAGGTGCTGCAACAGGGTTATTCATAGCATGCCCAACATGTGCAGGGACATTTTTGTCAGTTTTTGTAGGAACCGCAAGCGGAATTGCGTTATCTATTGCGCTAACACAACTACAAACGCTATTCATTGCAATATCAATTCCAGTATTATTACTAACACCTTTTGTAATGGCAAAAAAGTTAAGAAATTCAGACGGTA
>JAERMO010000130.1 GCA_016844465.1 Nitrosarchaeum sp.
CAATAAATCACATCTTTTCAACAACGACATATTCTGGGATTGGCACATTTACCAATACCGGAACAATTGCTATTCGTGGCACTATCTCAAGTAATACTAATCTCTCAACTCTGGGTTATCCGATAGGGATTAGTACTTTTTCAATATTATCGGGGGAGACACTAACAATCAACTCTAGTGTGACATTGACAATCCCATCAGGTTATACAATAAACAACTCTGGAACTGTATCAAACTCTGGCACCATCAATAGTCAATGTGGGGCAACATATTCTGGAATTCTCCCAACAGGAAATCCAATTTCCGATGTGTGTGTCTCTTGTACTCCTACCTCAGGGAATTGGACCATCATTTCATCTTGCCAACTTTCTACATCCGTAATTGTCACTGGAAACGTTTCAGTTGAAAGTTCAGCTGTACTGGTCATACCAAATGGAAAGACATTAGATATTGATTTTGCAACAAAACATCTTTTGATAAAATCGGGTAGCAAAGTTTTGATTAAATCGGGCGGAAAAATAGATTAAAACCTAATCTTTGCTCACCATCCATTTTAGCCTCAAAATTGATCTAAAATACAGAAAGTTTGAACAAGAATATTTATGAAAGCATTGTCATGACTCAACCTATGAAACAATCTAGTCAGGACAAAGTAGGACAAAATGTTGTGCATTTTACACAATTAATGATAAGAAAATCCAAGAGTAGAAAAAATGAATCATAATAACAAATTAGAGGGAAAAGGAATTTGAGAATAATACTTTGTGGATTTGGTGTTGTAGGACAAAGCTTGGTGAAATTATTTAATTCAAGATCAGAGGATCTGTATGCACAATACGGACTAAAACCTCGAGTGGTAGGTGTATTTGATAGTAAAGGCAGTGCAGTAGACACATCAGGATTAGAATTGGAAAAATTGGTGGATGTAAAGAAAAAATTTGGAACCGTAAAAAACTATGGTAAAACAAAAAACAATATGTCTGGAATCGATATGATTAGAAATTTAGATGCAGATGTAGTGATTGAAACAACTGCCAGCAATTACAAAGATGCAGAACCGGGAATGACCCACATAACAACTGCCATGAAGAGAAGGATGCATGTGATATCTGTAAACAAAGGACCGCTGGCACTAGCATTTCCGTCACTTATGGAATTGGCGATATACAATCAAGTTATTTTCAAGTTTAGTGGAACTGTTGGTGGAGGAACTCCAATTTTAGATTATGCAAAAAATAGTCTGAGAGGTGAAAGAATTACCTCATTTGCAGGAATCCTAAATGGAACAACAAATTATATTTTATCAAACATGACAAATGGGTTATCATTTGATTCAGCATTAAAAGATGCAAAAGATAAGGGGTATGTTGAAGCTGATGAATCACTAGATCTGGATGGTTTGGACGCTGCAGCAAAATTAGTGATTCTTGCAAATTGGGTCATGGGAATGAAAGTCACCTTACCGGATATTGATTGTAAGGGCATACGTGATGTAACAGTAGATGATATTAAAAAAGCAAGCAAAAACAATTGTGCTGTAAAATTAATTGCATCATGCAACAAAGAACTGGTGGTAGAACCAAAAGAAGTGTCAGTAGATGATCCATTGTGCGTCAATGGAACATTAAATGCAATCGCCTTTACATCAGAACATTCTGGCACTCAAACAATTATTGGAAAAGGTGCAGGGGGAATGGAAACAGCTAGTTCCATTCTTAGAGACTTGCTAGACATTAGACAAGAGATCGCGAAAATTTGAAATCAAATTTAATATCAAAAAGTGAAACAACCTCACTTTTAAAAACAATTTCAGAAAAATGGGGGATGGAATTTCCGCGAATAAAAAATCTCAAAGTACATCAAATTACAGAAGACGCTCAGATAATTGTTGGCAATGGAGTAAAGATTTTAAAAACTAATAATGACTATCTGCCATTTTTATCAGAAATCAATCTACTTGAAAAATTTCCTTATGTGATGGTAGACATGGGAGCAGTGAAATTCATGTGTAAAGGAGCAAATGTAATGAGGCCAGGAATCAAAAACCACAATGAGTTTGAAAAAGAAAAAATTGTTTGCATAATTGAGGAATCACAGCATAAATTTCTCGCCGTTGGAAAATCCCTGGTTTCAAGTTCAGAGATAGAAAAAATGGAAAAGGGCGAGGTAATAAAAAACTTGCATTATATTTCAGATAAATTTTGGGAAGTAGGGAAAACGATTTATGATTAGCTTGACAAATTTGGCATATTAATTCCAAAATAATTCGACTCTGTTTTTAATTTTTGGGCAGGTTCAGTAATTAAATAATTGTCAAATGAATCATTCATCAATCCCGCTTAACTAGATTAATCTCAATTAATTTATTTTATCTGTAAATTCTTTGGTACCGTCTTTAGTAATAACAAGAATATCAAGCCCATCACCGCTTGCTGAATCTCTAAGTGCCGCAGAACGAACAGCCCTTTTGGCTAAATCTATTGCTTCCTCTTGGGTCATATTTGGTTTAAATTGTGGATCCAAGACACCCAATGCCATTTCAGCACCAGTCCCAACTGCGGCATATTCATCTGGGAGAACAGATCCTAATGGGTCCAGAGTGTACATCATGGGTTTGTCCACTACACCCCCGACGATAACCTGGGTGAGTAGTGGAAAAAATCTTCGCTCGTACATCATATTTGACATCATTTTGGCTACGGTGTTTGGTGGAACATCTCGTTTAAGTTCCATTTTTCTAATTTTTGCTAGTGCGGCAATTTGTAATGTCAAAATTTGCATATCAGCTACCAAACCAGCACATGTTGCACCAACTTTAGAAGTAATTGGAAATGTTTTCTTGGTAGATTTACTAACAAGAAAATTGCCAAATGCGATCC
>JAERMO010000131.1:0-845 GCA_016844465.1 Nitrosarchaeum sp.
TCTAAAAATCTTTGAGGCAAAACGTGTAAGCCAAATACAATCATTTGTTAATTTTACAGAACTGGCATTACACATGTTGCCTCTAGGAAAAAAAGATTTGAATCCATCTCTAATCCAATAGAACCAAGAGGGATTATCCTAAAACAAGAAAAAATGAATTTGTAGATAGTGAAAAAATGTGTAATATCAGTTACAAACAAACCTATATTATTTTTTCATGCAAATATTGTTTGGACTGAAATGTTTCAACACCAAATAAAGGCTAGAAATAACATCCATAGAACTAGAGGAAAGATAAGTTGCAAGATTTGTTATAATCATGAACGACCATTTGCTTATTCTTTAGAATACGATGAATGTCCAGATTGCCCCAAACAGTCAAGCTCTAGAAACGCGATTTCGAATTAATGATAAAACAATAAATTTACCAAATTTTAAAGTTTAACTGGTGCCGTTTTTGGCATTTGAAAAGAATAGTATCCTCAACGTCCTCAATATACTAAATCATGGGTAAAATTCATTGAAGAGGATATTATTATCCTAAATTTGATTCAATAGGTTAGAGTTTAGTTCCCCCCACATTTTGTTAGATTTTATGAAATAAATTGCACTTGTCATTTCAATTTAATTTTAACTTTGGCAAGAATACGTTCTGCCCATTTTACTGAGTCCTGGGCTTCTTTAGGATCCATTAGATCAGGTTGATATTCTGAGGCATTCTTTTTGCTTATCAGAGAAGTGAACTGTTTTTTAATTTCTTCATATTCCAAAGATGGAAATATTCCTTTGATAAGTGAAAGTACTTCAGTATGTTCATCTGATGCACGTTTACCTTTAAATGATGT
>JAERMO010000131.1:859-6341 GCA_016844465.1 Nitrosarchaeum sp.
ACCTTTAAATGATGTAGTCAGTGCATCCAAGGCACTGATAGCACGGTGAACTGCATTCATTACTGCACTATCATACTTGCTATGTTGTAATGCAAGATTCGCCATTTCCAAGAACCCTTCAGTCTTTATAATATAACCGGATGCTTTTTTTGGATCTATTGATTTTGTCATTTCTAAAGACTCTTCAAGTCCTTTCCATAAATCATGATGTGGTTATCTAGAATTGTGCGTATGAGAGCATTTTTTTTCTTTTTTAATTTGAATTCAGATTCAGAGAATATGATTGGAGAAATTTTGCTGTGGAATTTCAAAAATATTTCTTGACCTGCATTTGAAATAAGCACAGCGGCATGTTCAAAATCATTCGATATTACTAAAACATCTATATCGCTATCCTCTTTTTCTTCACCTTTTGAAACACTCCCAAAAATTGCAGTGGAGATGATTTTTTTTGTGCCAAGATAGTTTTTTAAAACCAAAATGACTTTGTCGAGGGTTTTTTTTTCAGCCTTGAAAATTGGCTCTATTACTTCCTTTAGGACATAACTTTTTTCGTTTAGTGATACTTGATGTGCTCGCCCTACGGGTTGGATTTGAACAATGCCAAATTTTTCTAGTTCATCTACGGTTGCCGACACTTCTGGGTGTGAAGCACCTGCGTCCTCTGCTAATCTTCTAATGGTAAAGATCTTGCCTTTGTGATCTACTAAAACACGGAGTATACTGATGGATATCTTGTTTCCAAGTGCTTGTTCTAGGTATTTGTGCAATTTCATATATGGTAAATATCTCTACCATATGGTAGATATTTCTACCATATAACTTTTTAGAACTTGATTGGATTAATCCACTTGAGAGTAGTCTTAGTTGTATCCTCAGATTTTATTAAGTAGATATGTTTTTTTCTTTTTTGTTTCAATTTACTAAATAAAAAAGAAAAAAGAGGGCATTAAGAAACAATAACTTTCCATATCTTGTTGTGTCGTTTACTCTTTCTTAGAACCTGATTACAGCATTTACACCTGAATGAACAGATATAAATTTCATAGAAAACAAGTTTCCTCAGAAAATGACTAATTTTACAAAATAAGACTAGAATTTAGAAAATAAAAATCTAGTTTTCTTTGTTATTCACTCTAGTTCGGATATAGTAAACTCCGGCACCAGCAATTCCTGCAAGTGTTGGAACCATCCAAATTGCACTAGAAGATATTCCTGAAACAAATAGTGCGGATGTATCAAGGGACAATAGTTCTCCTGCAACTGGTTTTGAGCAATCTAGTTTTGTAAACTTTACATCATCAAGAAGAAGCCCAATGTTGTCTACCCCGAATCCAGCAAAAATGATTTGTGCACTAGTTGGAGACACTACAGAAATTGGACGTGTAATAGTTGTAAATGGATCATTCTCATTCAAAGAGAATGATTCAGAAAAAAGACTACCTACAGACACATCTACAGATTCGATGGCACCATTTCTCTGATTACCAGCCAAATCAAATTGAAGTTCGTAATTACAGGATTCTAAATCAAAAGTCTTTGATGTCATTTTACCAGCGTTATTTGTAGAACCATCAAGATCAACATACAATCCATTACCAGGTAAGAAATCAAACGTTCCACCATTACCTATCAAGTCAACTGTCCCATCTGAAACAGCCCAGTTCCCAACGAATGCATAGTTTAACGCTTCTGCACCTCCATTTTCGGAGTTAAAGTTATCATCAAGCAAGACTGTAGCAGCGTATGATGATTGAGACAGATAATAGCCAGTCATGAATACGACTGCAAATACCAATCCCAATAATGTAAATGAAGAAAGGCTTCCCAGGCTATTTTTCATATTCAAACTAACAGAAATTACATTTTAAGCGTTATGCAATAGCTAGTCTAGGTTTGAAACTGATCTCGGGATCCATCTGTATCATTAAATCTGCACCTACAAAATTTGTCTAGTCGTGCGATTATAGAGTTTGACTTTGTACTTATATGCGCCTGGCACAATCGCCAGTTAATGATTTCTCAAGGCATGACACGTGTTTATTTTGCCGATCAAATCAATAAAGATTCAAAGAGTATGGATGCTACACCTCAATCAGAGTGCAAAGACAATGACTAACTCCATACAAGAAATAAAGCAAGAATTTCTTAAAAGCAAAATAGGCATTACAGGCATTGCCATTTTACTGACTTTAATCATTATATCAATTATTACAGTAGTGGTAATTCCAGTTGAGACCTTTAAAGGATGGAATAATCCAGATAGCTGGATTTCATATCCCCGAGTAGCTCAGCCAGGTTGGATTAATTTATTTTCCAGTGAGAAAATTCCGGAACATCAAATTCTAAATGCCCCGCATATCAACTATGATACATCTGGAGAAGTTACACTGGTATCCCACCAGTATGGAATTAATTTTGAATACGATGATTTTCCAAATGATTTCATTTATGAATTTTCTGCAAAATATTCGGGGGCGCCACTATTGCAAATCTCAGTAATACGTCCAGATGGGATTGAATTAAAACTATTGTCAAATTCATTACCATATTCAAATTCAAATTCAATTCATAGTGAAAAAATATTTTCTACCGAACAATCAATTAAAAAAAGTCTCTCACTGCAATCAAGTAATTTTTTATTTTCGTTAAACAATGTATCTCCTGAAGAAATAATTTTTTCCAAAACAACCAGTCATCAACCATTAAATGGAAACTATATCTTTTTGATTAAGCTGTACGGGGCGGAACCAAAAATTCCAGACAATCAAATTTCAAATAATCAGATCATAGATTCTAGATTAATTATCGGAGGTAAAATTTTTGGAATTATGGGGACAGATGAGTTGAGGAGAGATTTGGCCGTAGGTGGTAGCAATAGCATCAGTTGTCATTGGTTTGCTATATGGAGCATATGCAGGCTATAGAGGTAAAAAAACAGACGAAGCAATGATGCGATTTAACGATGTCATCTATGCTCTTCCTGCACTGCCATTTTTGATAATTTTATCAGTCACACTAAGCAACAGTATTTTTGTAATGGTTGGGTTTTTGACGATATTTGGTTGGGTGGGAGTAGCTAAAGTTTCAAGAAGTATGGCGTTGCAAATCAAAACAAGAAGGTATGTAGAGGCAGCAAGTATGATGGGTCAAAAAGATTCAAAGATCGTACTACGTCACATTTTGCCACAGTTACTACCGTATGCTTTTGCCAGCATTGCAATATCAGTGCCAGCTGCCATCACAACAGAGGCAGGACTTAGTTTCTTAGGATTGGGTGACCCGTCATTTCCAACATGGGGTCAAATTTTGCACGATGCCAATCTTTACGGAGCAGCCGCAAGAGGACTTTGGTGGTGGATAATACCTCCGGGTGTAATGATAGCAATCACAGGACTGGCTTTTGTGTTTATAGGAAATGCACTAGATACAATTGTAAATCCAAAACTCAAAAGATAGTTAATTTTTGAAATCAAATTTTCTAATTACGTCCAAAGAGGAATCATTTAGTTTAATGGTGTATGTTGCAGCATTTGGATCCTTTGATTCAGCTAGCATGTCAGTGAATTTTGTTTTTTCTTGTTCTGTAGCTCCTGCCTCATGGGCACATAAAGAAAATACCTTTAGATTCAAGTTGTTTTTTAGCAGATAAGAAATAAATTTTTTATAACTATCTGTATTTGACCAGGCAGTATTTTTTTCAAAGCATGCGGCAATCCAAACGTCAATTGAATTATGGAAAATTACTTTTTTCCGAATTTCATCCAATGACATGTTTTATCTAAAAATCAGCTCTTTGGGTTTTAGAACCACATCTTGGACAAGTGCCGCCTTTATGTTTATGGCTACATACAAGACACACATAGCGTATCCCAGTGCCGCCAGAATTCATGCCAAAGAACCCCCCGCCACTTCCAGAATCGCCGTACCCTTTCATACGACCCATGTAGCGCTTTCGCAACAACATTGGAAATGCTATAAAAATAGCCAAAGCCGCCCCTAATCCCCATGGGAATGGAAGAAGTAGTTGCAATCCAATGCTTACTGCCAACGAGGCAAATAGAAATATCAAATAGGTCTTATAACTAAACAATACAGTGACATTAGACTCAAAATCCTTATAAAGTTTTGGCATTATTTTTATAAATTCAAAATAAATAAATCTAAACAATTGTTAGTTTTATGGCATCACCATTACTATCCCAAGCAAAAATATCATCATCACCATATGGAGATTGTACAATTAAAGAAACCAACCCAAAGAAATTATGAAGATCAGTGACGGAGGGATTTGCGGATCCACTTGGATGAGAATGAACAATACCGATATAGCTCATATCAAAAGGTAAAAAGGAATGCGGAAACCCTGCAAAGGAAGGTCCTGAATAATTAAACGGTGGAATTACCAATCCTTCAATTAAAACATGCCCCCGCTTTGATTTACCTTTTAAAATAAGAATTCCTTCATTTGGATGCTTCATCTGGCAATAAGATAAAATGCTATCAAGTACCTTTTTTTGTAAGGAAACCTCCCTTTCAAATTTTTCAGTTTTGAACAACATGCCAGATATGTCACTTTAGAGCTAAATAAATTTAGAATTAATTGGTAATAGTGTATTTAACACTGGAAAACATTCTCAGTTTGACTTGAATTTCAGAGATCAATTTTGGCATTAGTAAACGATCTGTGTTGATTTCAGATTCAATTGTTTTTATTTTTAATTCAGAATTATCTTTATCAGAGAGCGCAGTGTTCAGATCTCTTGTGTACATTGACAATTCACCTGATTCAAGTTCATTAATTTGATCCTGAATGTGTTGTCTTTGTCGTACATAGTCATCAACTTGCTTGATGAATCCATCTATTGCCTCCTCTGTTTCTGTTATTTGAAAAGACGATTTTTCAGAATCCTTGACAGAGATAGAGCCTGAGGAAATTCCTTTTCGGATATTTTCTAAAATTGTGATTATAGAGTCTTTATTCTTTAAAACCAATACATCAAAAGGATCTTTAATTAATTTAGATAGTAAATTTTTTTGTTCTTTATCTGATGAAATGTATTCATATCTACTAAGTGGTCGAGAAATTTTTGTGAATTGAGAGTTAATTTCATTTTTTATCTGATTTTTTTTGTTGTCAAATGTATTCAAAGATTGTTTCAAATCTAAATATTTTACATACTTGTCTGAGGTCTTTATTTTTTTAATGGAATCTTCAGTAAAAGATATTTTCCGATTAAGGGAATCAATTAAAGTATGAATTTCAACAATTCTCTGTTCTTTCTTTTTAAGATTGATTTTCAAGTTATCAATTTCATTCAAGGATTCCAAAATTTCACCATGTGTAGATTTTGTATGATCATAATTTTTTATCAGCCTCTGGATTTCAGCATGGTTGGAATTCATTTGGATAAGAATTTCTTTTAGCTTTTCAGCGTATTTTTTGGCAAAAATGTGTATTACTCTTGTTTGTCTCCCTAGA
>JAERMO010000132.1 GCA_016844465.1 Nitrosarchaeum sp.
AAAGGCGTGTTGAGAATACGACTTGGTAAAAAAAATTAAAGATCCTATGGAAATTAATATTAAAATTACAATTAATGATATTTTCTTGTCTAACAGACTTTGCACATACCCTTGTTTTTCTACATCAAAATTAAGATTACCATTAAACTATTTGACTAGTGGGTGACTATCCTTTTATATCAAAAATCAGGCAAATCGAATATCATTGCCCAAAATTAATTTTGAAAAAATAGTCAAAGCAGAACGAAATAAAGTCTTCGATATTGCAGCAAACTATGAGCAATTTCAAAAAATATTGCCAAAGTACTTTCCTTCAATCAGAGTACTTTCTGTTCGAGATAACACTTCAGTAGTTGAAGAGCATATAAGAATAGTAGGCCGTGAGCTTGTAATGATGACAAAACATGTAACAAAATACCCAGAACTCCATGAAGTTTTTGTTATAGGTGGCGATGCCAAAGGCAGTCATATCATTGAAAGATATGAATCCATTAAAGATGGCACAAAGATTACAGTTGAAGCCGATCTTAATCTAAGTGGACCATTAAAGCTAGTAGCATTTTTTGGCAGAGCTAAGATCAAAAAAGGATTTACAAAGATTATGGATGAATTTGCAAAGATTGCAGAACAATAATTTTATTATTTGGAATCTTGTTTTTCTTTAAATTCTTTGAGGTCTTTTTCCGCCTCTATCTTACCTTTCTCAAAATCGCCTTTAGCCCTTCCAAGTGTTTTTGCAAGCTCAGGAATTTTTTTGGCCCCAAAAATTAGAACTCCTATAATAATAACTATCCAAATCCATTCGGTACCACCTGGTAATTGTAGAGCAATTGCTTCGAACATTATTAAATTTTATTTAACTATTTGAGATTTAAATGTTCAGAGCACATTCGAACGTATGCCTATATTCTATTCTAATTTCTTAAACACTTTTACCGTCATACCGTGTTTGGTATATTCAAACAACCATCTGCTATTAGTCTCGTAAAATATCATATATTATATGAAATCAGGGAAAATCATCCTGATGGTTTTCATCGTATTAGCATCAGCTATTGGTGTAGCTACATTTCATGAACTTGGTTCTAATGAAAGCAACACAATTTCAACCGATAATTTTTCTTTTCAAGAAAAAACAGTAAAGATTGAACTTTCTGATGGCGCAGGATCATCTGACCTAGGTTAGATTAAAAATCAAAATTTTATCTTTTTGCTCTTGCGTTCTTTTCGTTCAACAAAAAACATGCCTGCAACATATAATGCAAACATAGGGCCAGCAATAAACCACATTGTAATCCCACTACCATCAGGGGTAATCACAGCCCCAAAAATTACAATGATTACTATCGCATATCGAATATTTTTTCGCCAAAACGACGCATCAATAATTCCAGAGGCTGTAACCGCATACATTATCAATGGTAATTGAAATGATAGTCCAAATGCTAAAAGAAATTGTAAAACAAATGACACAAAGTCCATTATATTCAAAAATGTAACTATTCCAGCAGCCTCGCCATATTTGTAAAGAAAGTCAAGAATGTATGGAACTACTAAAATGTATGAGAACAAACAACCAGCGATAAAAAGTCCCAAAGCCGGAAGGACTATAATGCGACTAACATTAATTTCACGTTCTTTTAAGGCAGGTTTGATAAATCCTGTCATCTCCCTAATGATTACTGGCATTCCAAAAACAATACCTCCAAGAGCTGCAATGTAAATTTGTGCAAAAAATGCTTGTCCAGGAGCAGTTTGTATTAATTGTACATGTTCAGGTACCAACTGATGTTTCATTACATTTGTTATTTGTGCTGCTATGTTGTTAATGGGATCTAGAGTAGGATAGTATAATTGGATTCCATTTATCTCAAATGGAGTAAAATGAAATGTCAAAATAAAAACTGTAATAATTCCAACTACTATTACGATTCTCAAAATTCGAGCTCTTAGCTCATCAAGATGTTTAGCAATTTCATGAATCTCAGACATCTAAGATTATACTTTAGAGGAAACTCTATTTATCTACTTGGTAGGAATCGGTAGAAGTTTTTCTTCTGGTAATCCTGCGTCTTTTTGCTCTTTTTCTGAGATGTCTAGGAATTCAATTGTAATTACTGCCTTTGAATTAAATTTGGATTCTAATTCCCTTGCTAGTTCAGCAATTTCTTTTCCAGAATAGATCTCTTTTGAATCTTGAAGAAAAACACGTTCTCCTTTTTCCATGTCTTTTCCACCAAATTTCTTTTTAAGAAATTTTGTGATTTCTGGAACCTCTTTTCGTTCTATATTGTTATAGTAAAATGTAATTCCTTTAATTGGAGTATAATCAAAAGGTGTTCCATTTCTATAAAGAAATACGCCAATAAAAATAGCATCTTCTTCTGGTTCTCTTGTACATTTTATCTCCCAAAGTAGAACTTTATTTGTATCATAAGTTAGCTTTTCTACTTCATCAATTGTTAATTTCCAGTATCTGCATCTAGTCATACAAATCCAACAATTTTACTGTTATAAATTGCTTAAAAAATTTTAATTTATTTTTCCTACCTAACAAACGTAACATTACGTCATGAAGGTATTTGTTAGTATTATTGTACTACTTTTTATTTAATTCGAGGGCAGAATAGTGAAAGTTTTTCCAATAAACTCTTTAGTTGGAATTACAATACCTTCGTTTCTATCATTTGTAACTATGATGTGTAATGTGCCAACTGAAGTTATTGTGCCTGTGACATCACCAATTTTTATTTTCTGACCCACCTTGAAGATGGAGCGATGATTAGCTGCCCCTGCTATTGCTGCTGGAAGCACGTCTTTAAGAGTAAATCCCAAGCCAACT
>JAERMO010000133.1 GCA_016844465.1 Nitrosarchaeum sp.
CAAATTAATTTTGAAATTCCAAAATATATTTGTGATTCAATAGAAAGAACATTAGGAAAACTTAGCCTTGAAAAATCTGTTTTAGTTTGTGGTTTAACCTACAAACCGGATGTGGAAGACATGCGTGATTCTCCAGGATTTAAACTACTTAATGAATTTAAAAAAAGAAATTTTAAGGTTTCAGCATATGATCCGTATTTCAAAAAAGAATTACTTTCAAAATATCTTAAAGAAAATAACCTTGAAGGTTTGGATTTTGAGAACAAAAAGGATCTTAATGATAATGATTTACAGAATATTAGTTGTTTATGTATAGTTCAACATCATACAAAAACAAAATTTAGGCTAATGGAAATTTACGAAAAATCTCTTTTACCCTTTATTTATGACTGCCAAAGTCAATTTGAGAGAAAAACTGATTCAAAAACATTGCTTGATTCACTGGGAAGTTAATTTGTACAAAAGAGTTCAATAAAGATTTGAAATGGACTCATCAAAGTTAATTTTTCCATAATTCTCAAACCAATAAAGTGCTTGTATGGCAAATAAAGAACCCCACGAGTTCAGTTTTTCTCGTTTTTTCCAACTAAACATTGATTTGTAAAATTCTTCATAGAATCCCCCGTTTACTTTTTGATTAGAATCATTGGCCTGTAAACTAATCATAAATGAATGAAGTTTTAAGACATTTTTTATGTATTTATCATTATTGTGAAATTTATCCAAAAGGATCATCAATCGAATTATTTGTGCTATTGGATAAACTGCTTTTGATTTGTATTTTGAATTAAACCATAATCCAATACTGCCATCATCTCCAATTTGGTTTGCACACCAATCTAAGGCTTTTTCAATACTTTGTAAGTATTCTTCATTTTTGGTTACGCTAAAGATGTAAAGTAGTCCTTCCAATGCATAAGACATTGTATGCAAGTTAATCGTTTTTACATTTTCATGGAGAGAAAAACTTCCATCTTGATTTTGAAATCTTGAGTACGTATTACAAATCTTAATTGCAGAATCTAAGTAACTCTTGTCTTTTGTTATTTGATGAAGTTGTATGAATGGAATAGAGGTTTTGATGTGTAAACAACCCGACTTTTTATACCATACTTCATCGCTTTCTCTGAATTCATTTGATTTGAGTTCCATATATGGGAGAATAGTTCCCTGAATAGTTATTGCTCCCTTCAACCATTCGACAAGTTTTTTGGCATAATCTAGGAATCGCTCATCTTTAGTTAATTTGAAACAATCAAGTAATCCTTTAGTACAAATAGCAGTGTCAAATGAATATGCTAGTTGTTTTCTAGAATTATTTCCATCTTCTAATCCATGAATAATTCCACCAAATTTTTCAAAGATTCCTATTATCCAGTTAGATGATGCTTTTGCCAATTTGATGTATTGATCATTTTTCTCAAGTTGATGTAGGAAACAAAATGTACTTACAGCATAACCTGTAATTTCTGGATAGAGGAATCCAAATTTTTCATTTTTTTTATCTAAGAAAGAATGAACTGCACCGTAATTTTCATTATTAGGATGTGAGATAACTAAACCAGAGTTTAAAATCCAGTTCTTTACATTTTCATAAGAAGTAGACAAGTTCTTAGCATAACATTTTAGTGCTTCAATAAAAGCTTAAACGTAGTGAATATACTTTTCATGGTATTTCGTTTTGCTCCACATAGTGGGGGAGCTGTTATTGTAGCTACCGAGATTGCAAATAATCTAGCAAAATTAGGTCATGAAGTTACTGTTCTCACGCCGGATTTTCCACAATCAGGTCATAGATACGAACCTGAATTGAATTCAAGAGTTAAAGTAATTAGAGTTGAAACTCCATCAAAATCAAATCTAAAAGTTGCTGCAAGGCGTTGTAAACCTAATTTAGAAAAAATGGGAAAGTCATTAGGAAAAAAAGAGAAATTCGATTTTGTTTTAACAATATTTCATCCATTTCATTTAGTACCAAATGCAGCAATATCTTGTGCCAAGGCTCTTGGGATTCCATCTATAATCAAAATTGATGACGCAGTTTATGAAAAATCATCTGGTTTAAAAGCTATACAAAGGAAAATTGAAAAAATGATCAGTACTAGATCCCTTAGAAAGGCATCAAGAGTTTTAGTTTCTAATGAACCTACCAAAGAAATCATGAAATCGTATTACAGTGTAGACGAAGAAAAAATATCAATCGTTCCTAATGGTGTGGACCTTTCTTTTTTTAGTCCAGCGAAAAAAGATCCTAAGAAATTAGTTTTTTCTGGTGTCATGTATCATCATCGAGGTTTGGATGTACTTCTGGATTCAGCTCCAGCTGTTATCAAGGAAGTACCAAATGTAAAATTTGTTTTATTGGGGGATGGTCCTGAGATGAAGAAACTCCAAGAACTTGTAACGAAAAATAATTTGGAATCTAATATTGAGTTAAAAGGATGGATAGAACGACAGAGTATTCCTACTCATCTTTCTGATGCATCTATAGGAATTGGGCCTTTAAAGAGAACTACTGTTACAGAAAATGCATTACCCATAAAAGTACTAGAGTATATGGCTTCGGGATTACCAATTATTGCAAAAACAGGAACCTTACCAAATGATATACTCATAAATAATGAAAATGGTTATTTTATTGACAATTCTTCTGAATTATCTGAAAAAATAATCAAACTACTGAAAAATCCTGAGTTAGTTGAAAAAATGGGCAAGAATTCACTTAGTATGGTACAAAAATTTTCTTGGGAAAAAATTGTTAAATCCATTACTGCCATCTATAATCAATTTTAACAAAACTTTATTGTTCAAATAATTGTATCTGTATAATTTTTTTAGAAGCATCGCCCTTTCCGAACGGAGTATTTCTAGAAGGGATAGTTGGGTCGCGAATTGTCTTTTTTATTGCTTTAACTATACTTCTTTTCTCAACGCCTACAACTTCCGACATGCCAGCTGTTACTGCTTCTGGTCTATCTGTGGTTTTCCTTATGACTAGAACTTTTTTCCTAATTTTTGGTGCTGTTGCCTCTTCTTGTATTCCACCAGAGTCAGTAACAATGAAAGAACAATTCTTCATCAATTCTAGCATCTCAAAATATCCTACAGAATCTAACAAAAGCACATTTTCAGATTTTGATAATTTTTCATACAGATTAAACTCTCTCAATCGTTTAGCAGTTCTAGGGTGTACTGGAAAAATTACATCATACTTTACCTCTAAAATTCCACTAATTATAGAAACTAGGGTTTTTTCATGATCTACATTCTCTGATCTATGTAATGTCATGAGAATGTAATCATCAACATTAACTACTAGACTGCTTTTTCTTGATGACATTCCAGCATATGTATTAATGGAGTCTATGATTGTATTTCCTGTTAAGAAAATCTTACCATGAACATGTTCTGAGATAAGATTATTTTTTGA
>JAERMO010000134.1 GCA_016844465.1 Nitrosarchaeum sp.
GAAGGACTGATCAAATTTATCTCATATGATGAAATCAAAGAATTTCTAAAAGATAATCAAAATCAGCAATATGGATATGATGAACTAATTCGTAGAGAGGGCGGTTCAATACGTGAGGGTGCTCCAATATCTATGCCTGGTGTAGAACCTACCTTTCTACCAGGCTCAATGCCTACTGGTCCCGTGATATCTGAAGATGCTAACCCAGTACTAGATGCTGATAATGCAGAATATTCTGGTACCAACGTTCAAGTAAAAAATGTCGATGAACCTGACTACCTCAAATCTGATGGAAAATACATCTACATCGTAAATCAAAACTGGCTCACAATTATTGATGCATACCCTGCAGAAAATGCTAGGGTTGTTCTAAAAATTGCTCTAGACATTGAGCAACAAAATCTTGAAAATATATTCCTAAATGGTGATAAACTAGTGATTTTCTACTATGGCTCTAGCCAAACATATGGAATTGCTCAGTATGATTTTACGCCATATCCAATTTACACTTCAAAAACATTTTCTACCATACTTGATGTATCTGATAGAGAAAATCCAAAGATTGTAACAAAGTTTGAAGTTGATGGAAGCTATGTGAGTTCTAGAATGATTGAAAATATTGTTTATCTTATAACTAATTCAGGTGTTGATTACATAAATCCGACAATCCCAAAAATAATGGAAGGTGTTGATCTTATTTTACCTGACGTATATCGTTTCCCAAACCCAGAACAATCTTACACATTTAATACTGTAACTGCATTTGATGTGTCTGGAAAACTACAAACTTCCGAGACATTTTTGATGGGATACTCTAATACAATTTATGTTTCTGAGGAAAACCTGTACATCACATATCAAAAAAATGTACCATACAACTATTATGATACTATGAGTAAAGATAGATTCTTTGATGTTGTAGTTCCATTATTACCTAAAGACGTACAAGATAAAATCAGAATCATTCAACTTGATACAAGTCTTGATGCATATGCAAAATGGGTTCAAGTCTCAAATTTACTGCAAGACACATACAACACACTACCAAACGATGAAAAAGAAAAATTGTTTGTACAAATTCAGACTGCACTAGAAGAATATGACACAAGAATACAATCTGACGTATCTCGTACTGTAATTCACAAAATTGGCCTAGATAACGGCAATCTCAAATACGTTGCAAATTCTGAAGTTCCTGGCTATCTCTTAAATCAGTTCTCAATGGATGAAAGTGGAAATCGATTTAGAATTGCAACTACATCTGAATCTTTTTCAAGAACTGGCTCTACACCATCAAGTAATGTCTATGTCTTAGATGAGAACCTAAAACAGATAGGTAGTCTGACAAAAATAGCCCCTGATGAGCGAATATACTCTGCAAGATTTATGGGCGATAAACTATTTCTTGTTACTTTCAAACAAGTTGATCCATTTTTTGTAATTGACCTATCTGCAGATTCCCCTAAAATTTTAGGAGTATTAAAGATTCCAGGGTTTTCAAATTATTTGCAACCATATGATAAAGATCATATAATTGGCATCGGTAAAGACACAAAAGAAAACGAGTGGGGTGGTATAAGCACAACTGGGGTGAAGATATCTATGTTTGACGTTTCTGACTTTGAGAATCCAAAGGAAACTGATACTATGGTAATTGGCGATAGTTCTACTGACTCTGAAGCACTATACAACCACAAGTCATTGTTATTGGACAAGCAAAAAGATGTGATGTCTATTCCTATCAAAGGTGAGATCAAAGCAATCTTTGATGGTGCAAAGTCTGATTCCCAATATGTTCAATGGAATGGATTCTTTGTTTATGGATTTGACAAAGACGGATTTGTAGAAAAAGGTTCAATATCTCACTATATTGGTAACAATTACAATTCAATCTACATGCCTGCAAGATCTCTGTACATTGGCGATACATTGTATACTGTAATGGATGGGAGCATCAAAATGAATGATCTTACAGATATCTCAAATGAGATTAACAGCATAACTATTGAAAGTACTGGCGGATTGGTTCCGTATCTAGATAAATGATATCCCTAAACCAAAAAATACGAGCATTACATACTTTGGAGCATCAGTAATCATATGGAAAATAAACAAAACAGACTATTTAGAGCAACGACACAATACTCGGTTTTGAAATTAGATTATTTTTTCCATGCGATGTTTGTCTCTTCCAAACTGGGCAAAAAGATTCTGTATTGTGGCAATTTGTATTTCATAAAAAAATTTGCTTTTGATCTGGGATAATTACTGTGCACATATTCTCTGATTTCAGTTAAACTCATTTTTGCCAACTTGTAAAACTCTTCATTTTGCCATTCAGAATATTCTAGTTTGCTCATGGAATTAAAATTAGAAACTATGTTTTTCCAAACATGAATCAAAAATTATTCCAATGTTAGTTAGTTTTCTCAAACTAGCGTATGTGGTTTTTAGAAAAATAAATGCTAATTTTCATAGATTTGTCTTTTAACGTCTAATACATGGTCATTGAAAATCTCAATCCCTGCATCAAATAACGCCATTGTATTTTCAACTGTGTTGGGCTGACTCTCGTCTATTCTTTTGTTTGTTAGGTACTGACCAGAATCATGAATATATTTTTCAAATACCATCCCAAAAATACATTCATGCATGTTTTTAATTTACCATCTTTCCTTTGTTGAGTTTATTAAATTGAAGTACTTTGGAATTTGGCTTGCTGCTATTTTAAGCAAATTTTCTAGTTCCGTTTTATCTTCTGCCTTGAGTCCCATGCTTTACCATTAATCTGAT
>JAERMO010000135.1 GCA_016844465.1 Nitrosarchaeum sp.
TTTTGTGCTTCAGCTTGTAGGAAAAAATTTTCCATCTGATCGTAGTATATGATTTCATTTAAAAACAGTTTTATTTCATTAGAAATTCTTCTGGCAATCCATATACTAGAATCAGTTTTAATTATACCAGATGAAAGTAATCTGTCCTCTTCACAGAGATATTGAACTAATTCATACTAAATTACCAAATGGAAAAACCAAAGATTACTGCCCCAGATGCGAAGAGCTATTTGGAGAAAAGATATGATTCCTCTCACCCACAAGTATTATGATAGTGAATGATCAAAAAGGTCGACTCTCTGAATAATTCCCTCAAGAATCCTTTATTCAAATCTAAGTAAAAACTATCTAGACTTTCTATTGTACAAGTCACGAATGTTTACTATTACAATAGCAGGTGCTACAAAATACATTCCAACGTTTAGTGATATTATTACAATACCATATACAAACACCTTTACCTCAGAATCCATATCAACATAATTTAGAATTGAGAGGGATGATATCATTGGAGTTATTGCAATCTTTACAGCTTCTTTGAATACTGGGTTTTGTCTTTCCCAGTCTGCTATTGTAGGACTAAATGAATAATAGAATTCATTAAACCCCACCATAAATGAAGAACCAAATTTTGTTTTTAAGAGTGAATTATCACGTAGTTCTCTTAATTGTTGTACTTGTGAAGATAGTTCTGAACCATAGGTTGCAGTTGCAATAAGACATCCACCTCCATCAATATTTGGATCAGTTAAACTGAGTAAATTTTTTGGAAGAATTCTATAAATCACACCTTCACTCAATGATACTACATATAGAAAACCATCTGGCCCTCTTTCAACATCTGAAATACATCCAAAACCAGTACCTACTATAATCTCGTCCATGGTTTCATTTCTGTTAATTACATTATCCTTAAGCCAAGAACTAGTAAATTCAAATCCATTTCTTTCCTTATTTAATTCAAATTTGTAAAGATTGCCATTATTGCAATCAGCTACAAAAAGTGAGTTATCATAATTAGGAGTTTCTTGAAATTTTGTAAACGCTAGTCCTGTAAGTGCAACAGGTTTTTCCCAGCTAAATTCAGGATCATCATAAACGTAATCCCTATAGCCTGGAAGATTTGATAGTTGGGACTCTGTTGCAGGACCCATTATAGCTATCCAGCCACTGTTAAATTTTTCTTGGACCAAATTGATTTCATCAAAATTATCATCTCCATTTTCAGTATCCCATAAATTTCCGGTATTTGGATCCACTGCAAGACCAAAACTGTTTCGAATTCCCATAGCATAGTATGGACCTTCTGATTCCACTTGTAAAATTACCCCATTATCTCTCATGGTTACATCAGAATCTTTCAACAATTCCAGAGGCTTGTTTTGAAGAAGACCATACCGTCCTGTGTCACCAATTACTGCGTACACTTCATCGTCCAATCCTGCAACCATAGCTCCACCATTATGATAATCAGCTGAAGGAAGTTCTTTTAATAAAATGGGATTTATCAAGGCATTTCCATCCCACTCATATTTGTAAATTCTATTTCCCAATGGTTTGCCACCATCTGCATTTGCCTCTGTGAAATAAAGATAAACTGAAGAATCAACGCTAGCAATACCCAACATGCCACTCTCCCCAATTGAATTTACATCTACATCAAGCACAGGTTTTTCTTGTAAAATTCCATCTTTAATTAAACGAACCACGCCATCACTTTTTTGTAAAATTAAGATATCATCTCCAACAAAAGTCATTGTAGTTACTGTACAACACAATCCACTAACATATTTTTCAATAATTAGGTCTTGAACAGTTAAGATTGGATCACTAAACGCATTAGGAATCATCAACATAAAGATGACCACACTTGACAAAATAGGAAGAATGAAAAATTTTCCCATCAGATCCGTATTACTGGGGCAAAGTTAAGCATTTAGACTTTTATTCTTATGAGATAAAATTAATTACTGCACATCAAAAGACACCATGTGCAATTTATTCCCAATTCTAAGATAAAATCAAAAGAAAAAATCATTGAATTTCTAAATCAAGAACGAATTGGTACAATCGCGACTATTGATAAAGATGGATATGTCTTTGTTGCCCCAATGAATTTTGTATACTATAATGATGCAGTATACATTCACGGCTTTCCAAGAGGAGAAAAATATGAAAATATTGAAAGAAACTCAAAGTGTGGGTTTGAGGTAGACAAGGAACTTGCGTTTTTGCCTTCATATTTCTTTGAACCTCAAGATGATGCTTCATTGACAGATACATTGTACATCAGTGTTGTAATCAAAGGAACTGCTCAAGGTATAACGGATAATCAAGAGAAAGCAGAAGTTCTCAATGCATTAATAAAAAAGAATCAGATTGAGGGAAGATACCAAAAACTCACTGCTGACATGGCCACAGTAAGAGGTGTAAGATTGACAAAAATCATATCTAACAGCATGACAGGAAAATACAAGCTTGGAAAATACTGGAAACCAGATGAAAAAATGAGAATTGCAACAAGAATGATGGAGCGAGCAGTAAATATGCCTAGGCGAACTTTAGAATTACTTAACATTGCCGGACTAGACAAATTAAATGAACAAGTAACAAAACACCTATCCTGGAACCATACGACTGAGTTGGTAAGAATGATGGGTTTTGAGAATAAATCAGAATATCCAAACATATCTTTGGTTCTACAAGAAGATGTAGACTGGTAGAAACATCAAGAATAACATTTAGATCACATTTGTTTATAGATAATTGTAATTATACTATTTTCAAAATAT
>JAERMO010000055.1 GCA_016844465.1 Nitrosarchaeum sp.
CCTAGAAGCTCAGGGAGGAATAGGAGGACACTGCCTGCCCAAAGACAGCGAGATGGTTCTTGAGATGAGCAGGGGGACAGTTCCAACCAGCCTGCTTGATACGGCAAAGCAGATAGACAAACAGTACAGAGATCACATTGGCGAGGAGATTGTGAAAAAATCAGAGAAACAATATCTAATTGATCAGACTCCAAAGCCCAAGGTACTAGTAAAGACATAGTCTGTTCATAAAGAGACAAACATTTTGAATTGTTATTGAAATTGTTTTTCCAAGATAAACTTGTTATCATAAAAATAATTTACAAACTATGGCTGATTTAATGCCCATCAAATCATAATTTACTTTTTAAATAATGCTCTGGTATCAAATCACAAGAAGTAATGTTGAAAATCGTCCATCAAATTAAATACTAGAATATTTTTACTCAAATGGAGAGTTACAATGGTTATCAAATTTTACGGACATGCTTGTATTTACATCAAAACAGATACTGTATCAATAGTAACTGATCCATGGCTTTCAAAAGAGGGGGCATTTCTGACAACTTGGTTTCAATTTCCAGACAATACCGAACTTGATCTGACTCCAATAAGAAATGCAGACTATGTGGTATTATCTCATGAACATCAAGATCATTTTGATGTGAATTTTTTAAAAACATTAAATCCAAAGACAAAAATAATTATTCCAAAATATACTGATTCTTACCTATTTGAAACTTTACGAGACAATGTTACAAATGAAATAATTGTTGCAAGCTCGTTGAAAAAAATTCAACTTAGTCCCGATGTTACTTTTTGTCCAGTAGTACAATCAGTCCCAATTTGGGATGATTGTACACTAGTATTTGAAACGCCTGAAGGAACCATAGTTGATGTAAACGACATGAAAATCATCAACACCGATTTTGAATGGATCCAGAAAAATTTTAAAATCAATCATCTTTTCATCCAGTTCTCTGGTGCAAATTGGCATCCTCTCACCTATGATTACTCCCATGAGAAGAAAGTAGAGATATCCAAGCAAAAGGTCTTGAACAAATTTCACCATGTAAAGAATTTATTTAAAACATCTGGGGCACAAAATTTAATTCCCAGTGCAGGTCCTCCCTGTTTTCTCAATGATGATCACTTTGAGCTAAACTTTTCAGACGAGTCAATATTTCCAACACAGGCTGATTTTTACGAATTTCTAAAAAACGAGGGGGCGTCCAAAAATACATTCATTCTGATGCCTGGAGACACGTTTGATCCAAAGCAAGATGGCGCAATAGTGAGCGAGAAAAATCTCAAAAATGAGGCATTCACAAATAGACGACAGTATCTTGAAAGATACAGAGAACGAAGAAAGAACATAATTAACCAAATTCCCTCTTCATTAAAGCAGCCCACTGGAAGTCTTTTGGAAAAGTGCAAAAAACATTTCGAACCACTGATAAGCTCATCTTTGTATTTTAGAAAAAAAATAAATGGTCGACTATTATTAATTGTAACTGGCGGAATACAGGAAAAAATAATCATTGATTTTACCAAGGAAAAAGATTCCGTGAAATCATTTGAGAATGAGGATTCTTTTTATAATTTAGAAATTGATGCAGGTATACTCAATTTAATTCTAGAAAAGAAACTGACATGGGAGCAGTTGCTCCTTAGCTTGAGATTCAAATCCTCAAGAAATCCAGACATTTACAATGAGGCCTTGATCATCTTCCTTCGTTTTGCAGATGCAAATAGCTACAAACAGTTTGAACTATATGAAACAAGGAGAGATTTTTCAGATACTTTTATCCTGACTCATGAAGACAGAAAGTATGAAGTTCAAAAATACTGCCCTCATGCAATGGGTGATCTTTCAGCTGGTAGAATAATTGATGATTGCATAGTTTGTCCTAATCATGGATGGGCATTTTCCATGGAAGATGGAAGCTGTGTTGCCAAAAATTCTAGCATACATATAAAGAGAATAGAATAAAAAAACCAATTTTGACGCAAAGATCGCAATTTAATCAATTTTTAGTTTTTTTTCAAGTTATAGATCTACGAGTGATACACATGATAAAAAAGTGATTATTTTTCCTTATTATACAGAACACCAATAATTGTTTTTTAATTTCCGTTTGTTCAATACACCCAACCTAGAATTCAAATAAAGTAAAAGTGAAGAAAAAAAATGAGACACAGATATTGCCTTAAATAATGTGCGTAATTGACAGAAAGAAATGGCTATGGCATTCAATCAACTTGAACCAAAAGATGTGGAAATGAGCAGATATGGGTGGACTGTAAGGGGCCTCATTCTTGCTGCACTCGGTGGAATTTTATTCTTAAAGGTGTACATGATGGTGTTCATCATCGATTCATTTGTGGGACTGTATAGTATTATTACAGGTATCGTAATTTTTGGTTTTTTCTTTTTGACTTTTGTCAAATTTAAAGACCCATACATCAAAGCAAAAAACAGTCCTCTTTCAGATTACCAACCCCTTGTTTCAGTTGTCATTCCAGTAAAAAATGAAGAGGGTTTTATCAAAGACTGCGTTTTATCATTTCTTAATTCGACATACAAAAATAAAGAGATCATAGTCGTCGACGATGGTAGCACAGACAAGACTTCTGAGATTCTTGATCAAATGAGCAAAGAGGTAAACATTCGTGTAATTCACAATCCTAAAGGTGGAGGAAAAAAGAGAGCTATTGAAATTGGAGTGGAGGTAGCAAGGGGGGACATTTATTTTTTTACTGATAGCGATAGCGAAATTGCACCTGATGCAATGGAAAAAGCTGTGACTATTTTTAGATCTGATCATACGATAGGTGCAGTCACAGGACATGGCAGAGCAAGGGGTGCATCGCCAAAACTTAACAAACTAGAAAAAATGCAGGATGTATTGTTTGACAATCAATTTAGAATTCAAAAAGGAGCAGAAAGCTCTTTTTCATCCATCTCTTGTTGTTCTGGTCCTGTCACTGTATATAGAAAAGAAGCTGTTAGGCCGTATATTCATGCGTGGGTACATGATAGATTTCTTGGCCAAGAATTCAAGTTTGCAACAGACAGACGCTTGACTGCATTTGTATTAAGTGGTCGCGGATCAGAAGTTGTAGAAAAACAACCAATTCAGAATGGTGTAATCCCAGCTAAATCAGATTCAACTTTTGCATGGAAGATGGTTTATAGTCCAAGCATCAAAGTTTTGATCGGACCACCAAGTAATTTTAGTGCATATGTCAAACAACAAATTAGATGGCGAAAAAGTTTCATAAGAAGTATATTTTCAACAGGAAGGACATATTGGAGGCGCCCTTTCCCAATAGCGGCATTATTTTATCTTCAAATGGGATTAAAGATGCTACGTCCTCTTATCGTATTCAAAAGTGTGGTTATTCTTCCTCTCATGGGAGATTACATAACAGCTATACTGTACTTTGCATCAGTCCTATTTACATCCACGATTTATGCTGTTGACTTTAGACTTCGTAATCCTGGTAGTACTCAATGGATTTATCGACCCATAATGACATTGTTCCAAATGTTTGTAATTAACTGGTTATTGTTTTATGCCCTAATAACTATCAGAAAAACATCATGGAGATAATTAGGAAGACAGGTATGGCAAAGAAAAAAAGATATGATGCAGTTATACTTGGAATTATTGCAGTAGCTGGTTTTTCCATAGTTGTAATGAAGCTAAGTGGTTACTGGCCATGTGATATTATTAACATACTAACAGGCACATACTTGTGCTGACAACATCTTTCCATCCGATACACTATTTACAAATGCCAAATATTGATGAATTAATTGAATGAAAATTTTCATTTTTTATCTGACAAATATCATATTTATTTTGTTCTAGAGTAATGAAGATAAATTTTTGTTCAAATTAGACAAAGATTCATGAAAAATCTAGAAAAGAACATTTTAGAATTAAAGATTGTACAAAGAAAATAGATGTAATTAGAATATTAAAATAAAACAGAAATTGAATAGTGTTACATAAAAAATAGACATTGATTAATACCTATATACCTGAATGATTTTTGGATTATGATTATGTTTAAATCAAAAATGAAACATATGTAAATTACGAGGCTCCTTGATGAAATTAACGATTTCCATATTTATGATAGTGACGGTTTCCGCACTAGTCGGATTTAACACAATTCCTTCTTTTGCAGAAAGTACCGGCTCGATTTTACTTTCCGTAAATTATCAAAATGGTGATGTTGCATCAACTTCAAACATGTCTATAAAAATATTTCAAGATCATGAGACAAATCCATTCGTAAATAAAACAAAAGTGTCGTCTCTACCATATGCCATTTCTTCTCTGCCTTTGAATCACCTTTACAAAATTGAAATTTATCAAGGTAGTATGTATTCAGGTTATGGTGTTGTAAATCTAAAAAATATCCAACAGAAACTTGATCTTTTTATCCAACCGACCATGGGACTGCGATTTTTTGTTTATTATGATGATGGTGAAACCCCAATAACTGGAATTAATGTGACTGTAAAGTCCTATGACGGTGTAGTAGTAGGAGATAGTTTGACTGATAATAATGGTCAATCTGCAACTATATGGGTACCAACTTCTGCTCGCAATGAAGACTATTATTATGCCGAGGTATCATTAGGTCCAGCATTTGTAACAGGTGTAAAACCAATATCTGCAACATCTCCTGGTAAAAAAGATATTAAAGTTGTAACTGATTGGCCAAAGGAAATAACAAATCTAATTTCAGTTAAGGTTTACAGGGATCCTACCACATTGGTTGACAAATCAGATGGTGTTCTTGGAGTAGAAATACGAGATTCTCACAATAACAAGATTAAAGATCAACTAGTCAATAGAAGAGGAGAAGCGAGCTTTTCAAATCTTAAAGTAGGAGAATATGTGCTTTTTGTAGTAAAAAATCCTTCCAGCAAAACTAGTGATTACAAGGAGATTTATTCTAAAAAAATAGTTCTTACAGGTTTAGAAAATATAATACAGATTTTTATCAATGAGCCTGTAAAATTATTACCCACTACATCAAGTAATGCTACAAAAATAACACCAAGTGAAATCAAACCCACTACAACAAGTAATACTACAAAAATAACACCAAGTGAAATCAAACCAATTAAAATTAAACCAACTAAAACTCCAAAACCAATTATAAGTAAAATAGCAATGCCAAACTGTAATTGCATTGCATTTACTTTAGATGGTATTCAGGATTATTATATCAGCAATGTACAACTTGCTATAATAAAATCATTCCAACAAAAAGATGCGGGTCTTACAGCCGGTGTATATGGTAAAACCATTGGAAATAATGCAAAAATTGTGGGTCAATTAAAGGATATGATGGCCAAAGAAAACTCCTCTCTTGAACTTGCAAATCGCGGTTGGGAAAATTTAGATCACACAGAGTTTTCAAAAGATATTCAATCAACTAGTATCAAACAGACAAATGATAAATTATCACATCTCTTTGACATCACCCCTTTAACCTTCATGCCGCCAAGTAATGCATTTAACAATAATACAATTAGCGCCCTTAGGGAAAATGGAATCATGTATTACAGTACCCCCGGAAAACCTGACTCAGAATCATCTGCTCCTACCACCCCGATGTATATTCCACAAACATTACAATTATCAGACCTGCTAGAAGATGATCTATTTTATACAGGAACAATAAATGATAAAGCGTTTACAAAAATTAAAAAAACATGGAATGCCACAGGATTTGCAGTAATAAGTATACAGGCTAAAAATTATGCAGTCAAAGATGGTGATACAAATAAAAATCAAGTTGATTTGGCCCAACTACAAAACCTTGAATCACTACTAGATTTTCTAAAGAGCAAAGGAATCAAAATAGAAACAATAAAGCAAATAGCTAAAGAGATGCCCTCTCAGAAATTACCAACTTGGTCTAATAAAATCCTAGATTGGTATGAACAAGGACTAATATCAGACAAGGAAGTTGAAAAGGCAAGAAATTATTTAATTCAAAATGTCTACGGCAATAATTATGATGTCAGTAACTGGCTAATTATCACACCACCTGTGCCATAAGTTGCAACAGCCAAATACGAATATGACAACAAATTCATTAAATTAGCACTATAAACAATGTACTACAACAAACATGTCATCTTTTCCTAAAAAATATGTGCTTATTGTTGCAATACTAGTTTCAATTGGAATTGTCGCAATTTTTTCCATTACTGGAATAATTCCAAACTTTTTTTCAGGGGGCAATCTTGGAAATACCAATTCTGGCGAATCAATTCAATACAAAATGAATCTCCCTAATCAAACTCTAATGTTCAACACCTTCTCATCTTATGGGTTATCTACTCATTCAGGCAGACAAATCCATGCCGAATATGTATCTGACACGTCTTCTCTTGTTGGAAAATCAATTGACAGTATTACATTGAATCTGAAAAGGGGGGGTTCACCCTCTGGCACAGTTGAAGTTGGTGTCTTTAACACTGATAGATCCATAAAGCAATTATTTGGTAAAATCAACACAAATGCAATTTCAACATCCTATTCTGATTATTCTTTTTCTCTACCATTGCCACAAATTTATCAAATACAATCAGGTGATAGAATAGGAATCAAATTCACTGGAGGAGATAACGCAAACCATATTGCCATAATGACTGATCAGACTAACTTCTTTGATGGTGCAAACTCGTATCACACTTACTATACTGATTCATGGAAAAAATCTACAAGTAAAGATCTATACATGATTTTAAAATCATCCGTGTATGATACTGGTCTAACTGTATCTGCATCATTGACAGAAGGGACAAACAGCACAACACAATCAGTAACATTAATTTCAAATAAACCGTCTACCATATTTTATACCAATGATGGTTCTACACCAACTACATCCAGTGCTGTATACTCTTCCCCAATTACTATCTTCTCTACTACAACACTAAAATTCTTTGCAAGGGACAGTCTAGAAAATACCAGTCCTACAATGGTTCAAATCTATACCGTTTTTCCTTCATCATATGATGTATCTCAACTTTATCTGACAACATCGGGGGGAAGAGAATGGTTCTCAAAATGGGATAACCGCCATTTAAGAACTTTAAACAATGGCAATCGTGATCCAGATGATTCATTGTTTATACTAACAGGTTCAAGTGATTCAAAACTAGTGATAGACGGAGATGGAATTGTCACAATGTCAGGTAAACAACCCAGAATGTATGTTAACGATCAAGCAGGATCAGCCACGTGTTGGCGAAGTATCTACTGATGGCTCATCTGGTTTTATCATAGGTGCAAGAAGCAATCATTACAATAACAATGGTTGTGATGTTGATACGTATTATTCAAGGATGCAATATGATGGTAGTGCAAACTTTGCAAAAGAATTAGATCATCCAAATGATTCTACTCCTAAACCATCAAACAACAAGATACACTGGGGTGGGGGAACAATTCCCCCCAATACCTGGATTGGCCACAAATTTGTCTTAAGGGACTATGATGATGGCAAACATGTGAAGATGCAAATGTTCCTGGATAAAACTGACGGGTTTAACGGTGGGGATTGGAATCTAGTTGCAGAATGGAATGATGATGGTAACTGGCCTGTGCCACCAAACTCTTGTGATATTTCTGTGGATAAGATCATATTGGATGCCAATCCTTCTATCTTTATACGAAACACGGAGATATCCTCTGCACTTTATAAAAAATTCAGCGTACGAGAAATAGATCCACTACCATGAAAATAATTTACTAGTACAAAATAATCAATACAATTGAGATAAAAAAGACTACACTCCGAGGAATTCTGCATATATTGGGATATTTTGTGCCTAATTCACGGTTTTTATCTTTTGACAACCATGTTGTCTTTAAGATCCCATAAAATTTGAAACTACATCTTTGATAAATTTACATCAAAGAAGATTTTTGATCTTTCTTTTTAATATTTAAACTTGATTGAGTGTAACATTTGCATGTAACACAATATAATGTTCTTATGCGTAAAATGAAAATATTAATAAATGAAAAGGGGATTTACAGTTTTCCCGGATCGGTTAAACTGTTTATTGATATTGGGTGTATTATCGGTAATTGTATTTTTCCCACTTCAAGCCAGTGCCATAAATCAATTCAATTTTACTATATCTGATATTGTCTATCAATCTCCCATAACTTCTAACGGTGCTAATGTTGGATATGCCGTTACTGCCACAAGTAACGGAACTTCTGTAAATCCGACATGCAATCCTGTTTCAGGATCCTTGTTTATTCTTGGGAATACTCCAGTTTATTGTTCTGCAGCAAATAATGGCGGAACTGTAGGTGCTGCGTCATTTATTATTACAGTTAGCGGCACTGACAGTACACCTCCAAATATTACTCCACCACCAAATGTCATTGTATATCAAAATCAAAATCAAACAAATCCGTTGACAACTGTAGATATTGGCATACCTTTGGTTAATGATAACGTAGATACATCTCCGCTTGTTACAAATAATCACCCAAGTTCAGAATTTCCACTAGGTGATACCTTGGTTACATGGACAGTCACAGATCATTCTGGCAATTCAAATACTGCAACTCAAACAGTCACCGTCAAAGTATTTACTGGTGTAATTGTAAATGCCAGTCCACCTAGTGGGTTGTACAAAATTGCTCAGTCTGTAGTGCTAAGTAGTAACAGTACAGCACCCATTTACTATACGGTGGATGGTGTCATACCAACAACATCAAGCGCGATATACAGTAATCCTATACCTGTAAACTCTAACATGGTACTAAAGTTCTTTGCAACAGCAGATGAATTTGGTAATGCTTTGGGGGTTGTAACTGCAACTTATACAATTGATGCGTCTCCACCTATTATTACACGAAATGGTCCTAGTCCTACAATAATTTCGCAAAGCTCCACATATGTCGATGCCGGTGCAACTGCAAATGATAATCAGGATGGAAACATCACTCCGTCTATCATTACATCAAATCCAGTTAATACTTCGATACTTGGCAATTACACTGTAACGTATAACGTATCAGATGCAGCAGGCAATGTTGCAACCCAGGTAACAAGAACCGTAAAAGTATCTAGTGCATCTATAATTACTCACATGAGTGATACTACTGCAACCTCTGGAGATAAGACTCATTCAGGTCGACAAATCCAGGCAGAATATGTTACCCTAACATCGCAACTTGTTGGAGACAATATAGACACCATTACGCTTAACCTCAAAAAGACTGGAGCTCCAACTGGAATTGCAGAGATTGGCATCTTTAACACTGACTTGTCTGTGAAAAAATTATTTGGCACTAAAGACGCATCATCACTTACAAGTGCTTGGGTTGATTACACATTCTCACTACCTAGTGGACAGACGTATCAAATACAATCAGGTGATAGAATTGGAATCAAATTCACTGGGGGAGACGGCACAAATAACGTTTCCATAATGAGGGATTTAGATGCCGCTGACCCATTTGATGGTACTAACTCATATCGCACTTACTATACAACCACTTGGACATCTGATACAGCTAATGATCTTTACATGATATTGAAAGAAAATTCTGCACCAAGTATTGGTGACACAACACCACCTGTCATAACTCTTCTTGGTTCTAATCCTGTTCTAGTTCAAATGAATTCATCTTATCTAGATGCCGGTGCAACTGCAAATGATAATCAGGATGGAAACATCACTCCGTCTATCATAACTATAAATCCAGTTAATACATCAGTACTCGGTAGTTACACTGTAACGTATAACGTATCAGATGCAGCAGGTAATTCTGCAACACAGGTGACAAGAACAGTTAACGTAGTTGATAATACAATTCCCATAGTATCTTCAACACCACTAGCAGGTCTTTACAACTCTACTCAAAATGTAACACTTGTATCATCAAACCCATCTATCATCCACTATACTACTAATGGTGCCACTCCGACTACCTCCAGTCCTGTATATGATATTCCTATACCTGTCAATACCGATACAACATTGAAGTTCTTTGGGAAGACTCTAACTGGCAATTCCGGACCAATAGTCACTGCTTTGTACACCATTGATACAATATCACCAATCATAACACTAAACGGTAATGCTCATGTATCAATAGACATTGGCTCATCATATGCAGATGCGGGTGCAGTGGCAAATGATAATGTTGATGGAAACATCACTCCGTCTATCATTACATCAAATCCAGTAAATACTTCAGTACTTGGTAGTTACACTGTAACGTATAACATATCAGATGTAGCAGGTAATTCTGCAACTCAGGTAACAAGAACAGTTGAAGTAGTTGATCAGGTTCCACCTGTAATCACTCTGCTTGGTTCGAATCCAGCAACGGGTTACTTGAATTTGCCTTATGTCGATGCAGGTGCAACTGCAACAGACAATGTTGATGGAGATGTCACTCCACTTATTGTAACTGTAAATTCCGTAAATTCAACAATAGTTGGTAGTTACACTGTAACGTATAATGTATCAGATACTGCAGGAAATATTACGCCAGAGGTAGTGAGAACTGTTTATGTGGTTGATCCTTTAGATCTTACAGCACCAGTGATTTCATCAGTGACTCCTGCATCAAGCTCTACAGTTAATGGATTATTTTCTGCAAATTACACACTAGATGAGTCAGTACCTTTAGGCAGTATCACATTTACAAGAACTGGTGGCTCTGCTGATACTCTTACACACTTTTACAACTTTACAACTGGTGATAAGATCCCTGGTCCACACTCTATTTCAAGGGCAACACTGGAAACAGGATTTACAAACTCGCTAGTTAGTGGTACAGTTTACACCATGGTAGTCTCTGCAGCTGATGCTGTATCAAATACAGCTACAGTTAGCAACACTTTGATCAGTTATGATGTCACAGCCCCAATCACTACAGCTTCACCACTTGGCGGCACATACACATCTGCTCAATCAGTAACACTGACTGCAAATGAGGCTGCAACCATCTATTACACCACAAATGGTGCCACACCAACTGTATCTAGCACTGTATACACTACACCAATTCCAATATCTGCAACAACCACACTAAAGTT